>JBCDFM010000013.1:0-32091 GCA_039178015.1 Pseudomonadota bacterium | reverse complement strand
TCCTGACATCTCGGTATCGGTTGTTTGATAGAGAAACGACACCCTCCCTACCAACAGAAAGCTCACGTCGCGTTCAACGCCGTCAATCTCGATACTGCCTTTGTAAGACTCGATCTTGCGGCCATATTCATTCTCGATCTTGTAGGCTTCCAACACCTGGCGGAATTTTTCAGCAATACTCAGATCCGAGCGATCGAGGTTCGCCCGCAAAAATGCAATCCGCCGAGTCCGCTCGTCGAGCAGAAATGGAACGTCTAGCTCAACAAACGTTTCCAGGCCATCAACCATACGGATGGCGAGCGGCAGCATCTGCCGGGAAATGACCGTTACCTGATCGATTGACTCATCAATATTGGCAATGCGTGCAACCTGTCCATCGATCTGTCGCTGCAGGCGCTCGTTGTAGACTTTCAAGCCATCGACCTGCTTCATGACTGTCTTGTATTGCGACAGCAGGTCGCGCGTCTCATCGGCCAGCCTGTCAATTCTGGTCTGAGAGACTCGGGCGGCTTCATTCTTTTTCTCTCCGACCTCTAAGACGGAATCGAGGGTGCTGGCCTGCGCGGCTGCCGTAGCACCAAGGGAGGTGCTCACGACAGCCAGAGCAGCGATCACTACATTTTTCAATCGATGCATGGTCATGGGAATCGTATTTCCTGTAATCTGACAAAGCGTTTCTGAGTTGCGAGCCTAGCACTCGCTACAATGTATATAGTTAACAAATGGGAGTCGGTAAACCGAGCCTAAGACTTTTAACTGAAAGCGCGTCCATTTTCAATCAATCCCATAGGGGCGCAATGGTGGAGACCATCGTTGTGTATTTTAGTAACAACGCGCGGCACCACTACAGTGCCGGGTAACAAAGGCCTGTCACCCCTCGTTCATAATGCTGTAACGCGTTCGTAGACTACAAAACTGTAATCAAACGGATTTCCTGCAGACGCAGAATGTCGCTCCCGCTGCGTTTCCCGCCACTGCGACCATGTGATCAGCGGTAACATTACATCTCCCTCTACCATGGCGTGAACCTCTGTCATATAAAGACGTGCCACCTGGGGTAATGCGGCTCGATAAATCTCGGCACCGCCGATGACGACCATTTCATCCGCGCTATCGCGATCGATAACACGCGTCGCCTCGTCGATAGCATGGTCCAGAGATGCCGCTACTGTCACGCCTTCGACCTTGAGCATCGAGTCTCGGCTGATAACGATATTGGTGCGTCCCGGGAGTGGGCGTCCAATAGACTGGAAGGTTTTACGGCCCATCAAAATAGGTTTGCCCATGGTCACCCGTTTGAAGTGGCGCAGGTCTTCGGGCAAATGCCAGGGAAGGTCGTTGCCACTTCCTATAACGCCGTTCTCGGCGGCTGCGACCATCATCGCAATTCGAGTCACTGGCGACGCCTTTAAACCGCCACCGGCGCCGCAATATGGGGGTGTGGTTCGTAATCGATGAGCTCAAAGTCTTCAAAGCGATACTCATATATCGAGGCAGGCTTGCGCAAGATGCGAAGCCGAGGCAGTTTGCGCGGCTCTCGACTGAGTTGCTCCTCGACCTGCTCGAGGTGGTTTTGATAGATGTGAGAGTCGCCTGTGCTGATAATAATCTCACCTGGAGTGAGCTCACACTGCTGTGCCAGCATCATTGTGAGCAGAGCCAGGCTGGCAGTGTTGTAGGGCAAACCCAGGAAAGAGTCGCTGGAGCGGATCATCAACTGGGCAGACAGAGCGCCATCGGCAACATAGAACTGATAGAGAAGATGGCATGGTGGTAGAGCCATTTTTCCCGCGGCCACATTTTCCTGAGGGCTAAGGCGTTCATCGGGCAGATACTCTACATTCCAGGCGTGGAATAATATCCGCCTGCTATCTGGGTTGTGCCTCAAGCAATCCACAACATAGTCTATCTGGTTAATGCTCTGCCCATCGCGCGTTGGCCAGGCAGTCCACTGCGCTCCGTAGATTGGCCCCAAGTCACCGGCTTCCGTTGCCCATTCATCCCATATCGAGACGCCGTTCTCCTTCAGCCAGCGCGTATTTGTATCGCCTTTCAGAAACCAGATCAGTTCATTGACGATACTCTTAAAGTGCAGTTTTTTTGTTGTCAGCAGCGGAAACCCAGTCGCCAGATCGTGTCGATATTGACGACCAAACACCGATAGGGTGCCCGTACCGGTGCGGTCTGACTTGGCTGTTCCGTTGTCGAGAATATCTTGTAGCAGATCGAGATATTGCTTCATGTGCGCGTGCTCTTTGCTTTACCTTGCCAGTTGCCGACCCCGCGGTAGGCGTAAACCAGGAGGAAAATCCCCAAGGCGATCATCGGCAAACACAGCACCTGGCCCCTGGTCATCCAACCCAGCGCAACGTAGCCAATGTGTTGGTCTGGCTCTCGAAAAAACTCCACGAAAAAGCGCAACAAGCCATAGCCAAGCGAAAATACGCCGGAGACGGCCCATGTTGGGCGGGGTTTCGCGGAATAGATGATGAGAATAATGCCCAGTAGTATGCCTTCCATCGCGAATTGGTAAAGCTGAGACGGATGTCGAGATAGCTGCAGAGCATCATTCGGGAAAACCATTGCCCAGGGCACATCGCTGGCCCGACCCCACAGCTCCTGGCCAATAAAATTCCCAAGACGACCGAACGCCAGCCCGATAGGTACCAGAGGCGCTACGAAGTCCATGACATCGCCAAAAATGATTTTCCGCCGCCTGGCAAACAGGTACATGGCCGCCAGAACCCCTAAAAAGCCGCCGTGAAAGGACATGCCGCCCTCCCAGACGCGCAAGGCCCAGGTCGGATCGGCCAGTAGCTGGTCCAGCCCATAAAACAAGATGTAGCCGAGCCGACCACCAAGCACGACACCCACAGCACCAAAAAAAATCAAATCATCCACTTGCTCACGGCTGATGGGCGAACCAGGGCGACGACTGCGGCGGGCACCCAGCCACCAGGCAAAAGCCAAAGCTGCGAGATAGGTCAGGCCATACCAGTGCACCTGAACCGGCCCAATGGCGATCGCAACAGGGTCTATCTGAGGATAGGGAAGCATCTAGGCCTGTTTACTTTGATAGATAGAAACATCATTCCTGGACGAAGGCTGGCAGGGCGTCCAGAAGCCAAAGTCGCTATTATCCTGTAGCAGACTATGATGCACAATTCTTTCGCGCAGGATTAAGGTACCCATAACGGCATGTGTCTGCTTGTCTTCTCTTTTCGTCAGAATAAGTCATTTCCCCTGGTGGTCGCAGCCAATCGCGATGAGTTTCATGCAAGACCAACGGCACCGGCGACTTTCTGGCCAGATATTCCACACCTACTTGCCGGCAAAGACTTACAGCTGGGAGGTACCTGGATGGGACTGACTCGCCAGGGGCGATTTGCTGCAATCACCAATACCAGAGATCCAGATGATAGCGGGCCTGCCCCACGCTCACGTGGCGAACTACCTCTGGAGTATCTCAAGGGCACGCAGACACCATCGGCATTTCTGAGTGCGCTGCAGCCGCGAGCTCATCAGTATGCGGGATTTAACCTCCTAGTCGGCGGCTTGGATGAATTATGGTACTTCTCAAACGCTGGCTTGAAGACAGAATATACACCCAAGAGCCTGTCTCCCGGCCTATACGGACTAAGTAACGCTCGGTTAGACACACCCTGGCCCAAGGTCCTTATGGGAAAACAGAAAATGACCGCCTTGTTAAAGGCGGCCGAGATGACTCACGATAATCTGGCCACCCTTGTCGAAGACCGCAGTCTCGTCAAAACAACCGATCTACAGCGCCTGGGGCTAACGGGCGAAATGGAATATCAACTATCTTCCCAATTTATCGTGACGCCGCGCTATGGCACACGATCTTCCACGACAATGTGGATTACAGACTCAGGAACAGCACATTGGCGTGAGACATCATATGGTCCTGATGGTCTTGAGGTGGGCCGACTACCACATGATATCGAACTAGGTGCGGATGAATAGCTAAGGTCCAGGCATTCATTCCACGGGGTCGTGAATAAACTGCTCAAGACCGTGATCGCCCAAAAACTGCTGCAGGCGCTGCAAGACAGTGCCGACCTCGTCCATAGCGATTACTTCTGCGAGGAGCTCTTCTGCCTCGCAAAAATCGACATTGCGCAGAGCCTTCTTCACACGCGGCAAACTGGTCGAGTTCATCGACAGCACATCATAGCCCATTGCCAGCAGTAGAACGGCTCCCTCCGGATCCCCGGCCAGCTCACCGCAGATGCCAATGGACTTCCCTTCTGCTCGAGCCGCGGCAGCAATGCTAGCCAGCGCTTGCAACACCGCCGGGTGTAAGGCGTGATACAAGTCTGCCACGCGCGCATTATTGCGGTCTACGGCCAGCAGATACTGTGTGAGATCGTTACTGCCTACCGACAGAAAATCAACTCGCCGCGCCAGCGCCTTAGCCTGGAAGACCGCCGCAGGCACTTCAACCATTACGCCGATCGGGGGTAGATCGCCACTCACGCCTTCCTGCAACACTTCTCGGTAGCTGCGATGAATGAGCTGCATAGCTTCATCCAACTCGGCCGTATTGCATATCATTGGCAACATAATCCGCAGATTACCCAGACCATCATTCGCTTTTAGCATGGCCCGAATTTGCGCTAAGAAGATTTCCGGGTGGTCTAAAGTGACACGAATTCCCCGCCAACCGAGGAACGGATTGTCCTCATCGATCGGAAAATACGGCAGCGACTTGTCACCTCCGATATCGAGCGTTCTCATAGTCACGGGTCGAGGAGCAAACGCCTCCAGCTGTTCACGATAGATCTGTCGCTGCTCTTCCTCACTGGGGAACCGTTCGCGCAACAAAAACGGTACCTCTGTTCGATATAGACCCACACCCTCTGCACCTTGTTCTAGAGATCGCGTCACGTCAGCCATCAGGCCGGTATTGACCCAGAGCGTCATGCGACGACCATCTAGGGTTTCGCAGGGCTCGTCGCGCAGGGACTCCAGATCTTTGGAAAGTGCTAAGTCCTGATCCAAAACCTCCTGAAATCGCTGCCTCAGCTTTGGCTGGGGATTGAGATGTACCGTGCCGTTATAGCCATCGATGATAACCTCACGATCCTGTAGTCGCGTGTAGGGTAAATCGATTGCACCCATTACTGTGGGCACACCCATAGCACGCGCCAGAATAGCTACGTGTGAATTTCCGGATCCTCGAACCGAGATAAGCCCCGCCAGTTTGTCGCGCGGTATTTCGCCCAGCGAAGACGCCGTCAGTTCTTCTGCTACCAATATCGCCTGGTCGGGGTAGGTGCGGCTTTCCACTGTCGACTCTTGTAGGTAAGCCAGCACCCGGGTTCCAAGATCCTTTACATCGACCGCGCGCTCTTTTAGATAGCTATGTTCCATGCCTTCGAAATGACGAATGTGCTCAATCATCACCTGGCTGATCGCACCCTGGGCCCATTCACCCGCTTTAATCAAACCCGCGACCTCGGCTCCAATAGTTGAATCGCCGAGAATTCCAATGTAGACGTCAAAAAGCGCGTGATCCTCAGCGCTAAGCTCCGAACCCAGATTGTCGGCCACCGACTGAATATCTGCCTTCACACTGTCCAGCGCGTCTTTGAACGCTCTCAACTCTGCTCGCCGGTTCTTGGCGCGGCGCTTGGGTACGGTGTACAGATCGGCAGAAGGAGAGACCACAACCGCCGTACCGATGGCAATACCGGGTGCACCAGGAACGCCGTTAACCTTGGCAACCGCGCCCGGCTCGTCCGTAACTTCCGCATCGCCGACGACGCCAGTAACCCGAGCGTGCGCAATAACCCCTGCCAATTGCGCGGACATGGTAACGAGAAACGCTTCTTCGCTTTCATCAAAACGCCGCTGGGCAGCTTGCTGCACTACTAGAACGCCCAACACTTCCCGTTGATGAATAATGGGTACGCCAAGAAAAGAACGAAAGTGCTCTTCACCGATGTTCGGTAAAAACTGAAAGCTAGGGTGGCTTTCGGCGTGTTCCAGATTAACGGGTTCCTCGCGCTCTGCTACCAGGCCTACCAAACCCTGACCAGGCGCCAGGCTCGCGGTACCAACCAGTTCAACGTTGAGACCCTTGGTGGCACGAAATACAAGCCGCCCCGACTCCTGCTCTCGCATATAAACGCTGCAGACCTCTGTACCCATTGCTTCCCGTACACGCTCAACAATAATGTCAAGGGCATCCGGTAAGCCTTCCGCCGCATTAACCTGCTGAACAATCTTGCGAAGCGTTTCAAGCATCTGATTCAGTGTCCCAGCTGCTTTTCGGTGTGACGTCCCAACGGGAGTGCCAGCTCTTTCATCGCGCGCCTGTAAACTTCCCGCTTAAATGCAATGACCTGATTCAAGGGATACCAGTAGCTGACCCATCGCCAATGATCAAATTCTGGATTTTCATTTCGATCCAACTGGACATCGTTATCTTCGCCCAGCATACGCAGCAGAAACCACTTTTGCTTTTGTCCTATGCAGAGTGGACTCTGCCCCTTGCGAACAAATGCCTTAGGGAGACGGTAGCGCAGCCAGCCTTTTGTGCACCCCAACACTTCGACGCTGCCCGAGGTGAGACCAACTTCCTCTTCGAGCTCTCTGTAAAGCGCCTGCTCTGGGGTTTCCCCCGAATTGATTCCGCCCTGGGGAAATTGCCATGCATCGCGACCCCCGACCCGCCTAGCCCACAAGACCTGACCCCGATCGTTGGCTAGCACGATACCTACATTGGCTCTAAAGCCATCAGAATCTATCACCCTAAGACGCCATTTAAGCTGTGTTTTCGGTCTATTGTTCCACATTTTTCAGTGCCAGAGAAATTTACTCCCAAATGAACAGCCGCTATTCTGTCCGCCCCTGTAAAATGGCAACTAGCAGTGACCCTGGCAATTTTTGATCTCGACAATACGCTCCTGGCTGGCGACAGCGACAATCTATGGTGTGAGTTTGCGTGGGAAAATGGCCTGGCCCGAGAGCCGGGATTCACGGAGAAAAAAGACGCCTTCTACGCCGACTACCAGTCCGGAAATCTGGATGTAGACGCCTACTTGCGCTTTGCACTGTCTACTCTCAAGCACAGGTCTATGAGCGAACTGGCGCGCTGGCACCGGCAGTTTATGCAGGAAAAAATTAAACCCATTATGTTGCCCAAGTCCCGATCACTAATCGCAAATCACCGGGAGCAGGGGCACGATCTATTGATTATTACCGCTACAAATGCCTTCATCACGCGGCCAATCGCCCACGCTTTTGGAATAGAAGACCTGATCGCCTGTGAAGCTGAAATCATCGACGATTTCTACACCGGCGCGCCAATAGGTGTGCCATCTTTCCATGCCGGCAAGGTCGCACGCCTAAAGGCATGGTTGGATGAGCGCGATATGGTTATGACAGACGCCTACTTCTACAGTGACTCTCATAATGATTTGCCGCTGCTAGAGATTGTCACGCACCCGATAGCGGTAGATCCCGACGACATCCTCGCGGCGCGGGCGAAGGAAAACGAGTGGCCAATAATATCGCTGCGCAGCTAGAGCGGCGCAGAAGCCCGGCCACAGTCATGCAATGGCAGATCTATCGCTGTAGCGGGCGAGCTTCAGCGCTGGTGTTGCTTACTACCTGTGGAGTCGAAACAGACTAGCGTAGACCTTGCTCGCCGGAAAATCGCTTGCGAAACCAGGTCGCTACGCTTTGGGGTTCGTCCTTGGCAGGTATTGGGATCGCTGCGGTATTGCTAATCGTCATCAGCTTCAGGGTAACTTGCAGGACTCGCTTGCAGCGTTTTTTTCTCGCGATCACCGACACAGGATATAACCGCTTGGCTAGTCTTCCTCGTCACACAGCTGCTGATAGTCAGCTGCGGAAAGCATGGCTTCAAGCTCGCTCGTATCAGTGGGCTGCAACTTGTAAAACCAGCCATCATTATAAGGATCAGCGTTCACGATCTCAGGCTCATCCTCCAGTTGGGTATTAACGGAGATTACCTCGCCACCAACGGGTGCATAAATGTCTGAAGCAGCCTTAACGGATTCAACCACACCGGCTTCATCTCCGGCAGCGAGGGCGCTACCCTCATCTGGAAGTTCGACAAAAACCACGTCGCCCAGTGCTTCTTGCGCGTGATCCGTAATGCCAATGGTGATCGTGCCATCTTCTTCCAGCCGGGCCCATTCATGAGAGCTGGCATACTTCAGTTCAGCAGGCGTTTGGCTCATAGCATTTCCTTTGGTGGCGGGTGAAAGAGGAACATGAAACGGCGCTGCCGTAAGTGAGCACCAGGAGCATTGTAGCGACGATGAGCCGAAAAACAACGACTGCGGAGGCTTGTGTTATGCCAAACCCATAGCGTGTCGAATCAACTGCTGTTTAACCGGGCCCAACTGCCCAACCGCTCGCAAACCCGTGTTGCGTAGCCAACGAATCGATAGTGATTCCTGCTCAAACAAAGACTTAAAGCCATCCATAGCGGCCATCATCATCAGGTTTTCACCCTTACGCCGACGCTGATACCGCTGAAGTAGCCTTAGATCTCCCAGATTAAGACCGCGAGCATAGCCCGCCAGCAGTTCTTCAGCCAAGACGGCAACATCTTGAAGACCAAGATTAACACCCTGGCCGGCAAGCGGGTGAATAGTGTGTGCAGCATCGGCGACCAGCGCGACTCCCGGCCGCACATAGTTGCGGGCATGTCGCTGGCGCAATGGGAAATTGAATCGTCTCGAACAGCCAAGGACTTTGCCCAGACAGCTTTCGATAGATTGTTCCAATTCCTTTGCAAATGCTGCATCGGATAGCTGCATCAAAGGCTCTGCCAACTCGTTCTTTACTGACCATACTATGGAACAATAGTGCTGCTCCTCACTGCCCGGTAGCGGCAGAAATGCCAGTGGACCGCTGGTAAGGAATCGTTGCCAACAGGTTTCTCGATGGGAGTGTTCCACTTGTACTGTTGCAACAATAGCGCTGTGTCCATATTCCCACTCGCGGGTAGCAAAACCCATAAACGTTCTGATTTGAGAACGCGCGCCATCTGCGGCAACCAGCAGCTGCGCCCGCAGTGCGGTACCGTCCGCCAGCTCGACCGACATCATGGATTCAGACATTAGAGACTTGCAGTCCTGGACGATCGCCTGAGGGAAAATCTTCACATCCGCTGCCGAGGTAACGTACTGCAACAGACTATTGACGATGGCCCTATTTTCTATGATGTGGCCAAGACAAGGGGCTTCCACTTCATTTCGATCAAAATCGATTCTGCCCGTGCCCTCTGCATCCCAAACGGTCATATGCTGATAAGAACAAAGTCGGTAGTCACTGATCTTGTTCCACACTCCCATCGATGCCAGGTGTGATTGCGACCGTGGCGTAATCGCACTAACCCGGGGATCGTAGCTAGCTAGGTTTCTCTCCCTAGGCAAATCGAGGACCGCAAGCGGCTGCGCTTCAACCAGAGCGATTTTCAGGCCGTTGCCGCTGAGGGCCGCTGCAAGCGCGCAACCGGCGATACCAGCTCCAACAATCACCAGGTCAAACTGCGCTAGCTCAGCCATGTTGCGCTCCCGGCTTCAGCGCATCCAAAGCCCGGGGCATGGCGGCCATGCCGGCAGCGTGGCGCACAAAGAGCCGTTTTAATGGCGGCAGAATATCCAGGCTCGATAGAGCCATGTCTCGAGTGAGGCCTAGTACCGGGTCGGTCAACATAAACAGAGCTGGCACACGATCACTGAACTCTATGGTGCGGCTCTGGTCAGCCTGTTGCAGGGTCAGATAGTGTTGCAGCAAGCTGATATCACCCAGTTGAGAGCCAAACTCAACTCCCTCTTTCAAAACCGTCGAGAGTTGCGCTACATCGCGAAGCGCGAGATTAAAACCCTGACCGGCCACCGGGTGCAAGGCATGGGCGGCGTTTCCCATTACCACGACACCTTGTCTGACCTGTTCCTGAGATTGCACCAGTGACAGGGGGTAGCTGTGACGCTCACCCACCCCTAACATACGACCAAGTCGATAGCCGAAACGGTCTTGCAGGGTTTGCAGAAACTCCAGCTCCCCCGCGGCCTGCAGATACACAGCCTGCTCGGGAGGAACTGTCCACACCAGCGCACTGCGATTTTCACCGGACTTTGATTGCCACAACGGCAAAAACGCTAGAGGGCCCTGATC
The DNA here is from genome assembly GCA_039178015.1 of Pseudomonadota bacterium. Lineage (GTDB taxonomy): Bacteria > Pseudomonadota > Gammaproteobacteria > Pseudomonadales > Halieaceae > JARRPM01. The sequence continues at coordinate 21,909 of JBCDFM010000013.1, read as the reverse complement.
AGTGAAACGCTCGAAAGCACAGTTTGAATGTTTTAGGGCATGGCTAACATTGGCAATCAGTGCATGTTGTTCGTAGGGCGTATGCTGAACCTGCATACCAAGCGCTGCACGCAAGCTCGACCCTGCACCGTCAGCGACGACAAGCAACGCGGTCTCAATAGTCTCTTGTGGCCCACCTTCCACGCGCAAGCGCATGCCATCCGTTTGCGCAGTTGCGCTAACTACCCTGGCGGGGCTCAACAGGGTAATGCTGTCCATAGACCGGAGGCGCTGTAGAAGAATATTGCCAAGCCAGGTATTTTCGACGACATAACCCAATGCCGGCCAATTGTGATCACTGGCTTGCAGCAAAGAGCTGCCGAAGTGTCCGCGGCTTGATACGTGAATCGATTCGATGGGACAAAGCCATTTTTCCAATCGACTCCATACGCCAAGTCGTTCATAGATAATTCGGGAGCTATAGCTGAGAGCGGTAGATCGTGCATCAAATGAAGGGTGATAGTCCTGGTCATTCGAGCCGGCTTGATCAGGCAGTGAAAAGCCTTCTACAAGACAAATCGAAAGGGACTCTGCGAAGGTTGTCGCCAGCTGCAGCGCGAGGCTGGCACCCACCATACCGCCTCCAACCACCACAACATCATAACGCGCTTTCATAACTTCAAGCCGCCATTACTGATTCGATTTCATCCACTTCTTTGGGCACCGATTCGCTCAGGACTTCACAGCCATCTGTCGTGACCAGCACATCGTCTTCTATTCGAATACCAATGCCCCGCCATTTTTTTGCAACAGTAGTATTATTTTGAGAGACGTAGATTCCCGGTTCCACGGTCATCACCATGCCGACCTCCAACTGGCGCCACTGGTCACCCACGCGGTAATCACCCGGATCATGTACGTCGAGTCCGAGCCAGTGACCTACTCTATGCATATAAAACTCACGGTAGGCCTGCTTTTCTATTAACTGTTTCTTCCGTCCACGCAGCAGACCGAGCTCCAATAGACCTTCCGTTATGAGATTCACGCTAGCGGTGTGTGGCTGATTCCAGTCGTTGCCTGGCCGAATTGCTGCAATAGCCGCGCGCTGTGCCTCCAATACTATTTCATATAGCACTCTTTGCTCTGCTGAGAACTGGCCGCTTACGGGGAATGTGCGGGTCACATCAGATGCATAGTGTTCGAATTCACAACCGGCATCAATCAGTACCAATTCACCCTCGCGCAGGGTGCTGTTGTTTTCCAGATAGTGCAGCGTGCAGGCATTGATCCCGCCGCCAACAATGCAGGGATAGGCCAGGTGTCTTGCCCCGTTTCGCGCAAATTCATAACTGAGTTCAGCTTCGAGCTCGAATTCATTTTGACCCGGACGGCAAGCTCTCATTGCTCTGACATGGCCTAGCGCAGTAATCTGGGCTGCTTTACGAAGAACGCGTTGCTCCGCAGCACTTTTCACCAGCCTCAGATCGTGAATCATATGACTGAGATCCGTCAGCTCTCCTGGCGGAACCGCGCCGTAAGACTCCTTGCTGCGTATGCTGTTCACCCAGCCCATGATTTGGGTATCAAACCCCCTACTACGACCCATCGAGTAGTACACTCTTTCTCGCCCTTCGATTAGGCCAGGCAAAATGTCGTCGATATCGCCAATTGGGAAGGCATCATCTGCAGCGTAGTGTTCACAGACGCCCTCGGGCCCCTCGCGAAAGCCATTCCACATTTCCATCCTCGGATCGCGTTCGCGACAGAACAGAATAAACTCTCCGTGTTTCCGGCCTGGAGATAAGACGATAACTGACTCAGGCTCGCTGAAGCCACTTAAGTAGTAAAAGTCACTGTCCTGGCGAAATGGGTACGGCGTATCCCCGGTGCGCAGTCGCTCTTGCGCCGATGGAACAATCGCGATGCTGTTGGGCTCCATTAGCGCCATCAGGTTTTTTCTGCGCCGTCTATATTCGGTTTTGCTAATACTCATCCGCTGCGCGCTCTGTACCACGGTGGTGTAAATCCAGTGCCGCAGGTTATCACAGCTTTCTTTGCTCGGGACTCGGCTTGAGGATTACTGCAGCGACAAAATAGCCAGACTTCACGTATTTTCAAACGCTTGCTGACGCCGCAGCGCGTAGAGATTAAGCGCGGCGAAACGCAGGTACTCTACTAACTCAGCATAGGCCTTCTCAGAGTCTTCATCATCGTCAACATTGTCAGAGTCTGCTTGTGCAATCGCTGCTATATCTCGCAAAACCTCGCCGCTATCGGCGGGCAACGCTGAATGCGATTGATCTGGCCCCGCGCTACCGTGCGCAAAACCCGCCAAAAATCCGCTACACCAATTCGCCATGGCCGCTGTGCGTTCCGATAACACGGAGTCATCATCCGGAAGCAGCGGATAGAACTCAAAGTCGTCATCATTCAGGGACTGCAGAGTATGAACATGCAGTGCTGCAAGCTGATCAACCAATTCCCCGTGAACGCTAATATCCAGAGTTTGCTGCACTGCCGCCAAAAGAGCATCAGGCACGGCATCCATACCGGTGGCCAGCAACCCAGTGACACACCCATGGAGTTCTGCTGGTCCAGACTGTGAACCCTGCTCCAGCAGATGGTTAGCCAAAGCGTCAGGGTCGAATTCCGAGCTCTCAAGAGATGGTGTATCGATCACGCTGTGTTCCTCATTTCAAAAAACTCTGCCCTGCCTATGGGCACCTCTACTGATATCTGTAAAAACTGGGCAGGCTATTGATATGTATGGTTTTTGTTTCGTTGACCTGGCCGCCGGCCACCTCTATAGTGACAGTCATCAACTAACCACCCCAGTATACCTTCATGGCCGAAAGTGAACTCCAAGTTCTCGAGCAGAAGATCGATGAATTGATTACGCTGTGCGAAGAGCTCAATCGCGAAAATCAGTCTCTGAAAGCCGACAACGCCAGCTGGCAAAGCGAGCGGCAGGACCTGATGGACAAAAACGAGCTCGCACGGACCCGGGTAGAAGCCATGATTAATCGACTGCGGACGATGGAAAGCTCATGAGTCAAGCGAATACGGTCACCGTTAATATCCTGGATAAAGACTACCAGGTTGCACTACCAGAGGACCAAGAGGCGGAGCTGCTAGTCTCTGCGAAGTATCTTGATAAACAAATGCGCAGCATTCGCGATAGCGGCAAGGTGATAGGACTGGAGCGCATCGCGGTCATGGCGGCGCTCAATATCAGCCATGAATTGTTGCGTGCTTCAGAGGAGCCTGCCGTTCAGGCGGAATCCCCTTCTGCAGAATCCGTGCAGCGCATCAATCGAAAGCTGGATGATGCACTTTATCATCTGCGTCAGCTGGAGATTGGGTGACCGGGGCCGGAAGCTTCTAACTGGGTTATAATTACACCGGGTACCTGGCGTACTCGCCAGACAGACAGTCCTCGAGCCGATAATATGTAACCGGGGGTTACCTCGTTACTGTTGGTGTGCAAGTCCGGCAATGACCGGAAAGCCTTATTCAGTACAGGGACCACCACCTTGAACCATCGGGTTCAAGGGCAGCGCTGTCAGCGATACGCCGGGAATCCAACTATGACTCCAGATAAACCGGAGCTGCGTCGACAGATGCGACAGCGCCGCAGAGCGCTAGGAGTCGCAGTTCGACAAAATGCCGCAAAAGCGGCTGCGCAACATATTCACAAGCTTCCCTCGTGGTCCAGGGCTCAGCGAGTTGCCCTATACCTTGCGCAGGACGGTGAATTAGACACCGCTGTTCTGGCCGAAGTATGTCGCAAGGACGGGAAACAGCTTTACCTGCCAGTGATTGACAGCAGTGCATCTATGCAATTTGCAGCCTGGGCTGAAGACACAGCGCTCGAAATCAATCGCTACGGAATCGAACAACCCAACCGAAGCGCTGAACGCTGCGCACCGGAAAATCTGGACATTGCCATAGTGCCCCTCGTTGCCTGGGATGCAAGTGGCGGTAGATTGGGCATGGGCGGCGGATTCTACGATCGCGCATTCGCCGATATTGATCGTCCCGTTATGCTAGGCGCGGCATTTGAGATCCAGCAGCTTAGGCGCATCGAACGGGATGTCTGGGATATCCCCTTGGATTTCGTTCTAACCGAGTCCGATCTATATCAGTGTCACGATTAGATGTAAAAGGTCCGCTTAATCACCTATAATAACGCCAGCCTGGAGTTCCGAGGCGGGTGCAGCGACCGTGTCGTTTGCTGACATAGGGAAAAACATTGTTCCCAGTACCCCCACAGCAAACACAAATAGGATGACGATCAGCAGATCAGGTTTTGTCGTCAACGTTCTGTACTCATTTTTGTATTGATCTTGCGACATTCTGGGATGCCGTTTCCGCTTGTGTAGCCCTAAGACCTAGCGTTTTTTTTGTAATTATTCCACAAACTCGACCCGAGTCTAGCCCAGGACTTGCCAAAATAAAAGCCCGAAACCCGCTTAAACTGGGCTTTTCAGGCTTTTCGAGCCTTTATTCCTGGCGACGACCAAGATAAAGCTGGTACGCGCGGTTGTCTGTTTCATCCCAGAATGAAAAATTGATATCACCCAAAACGCGCTCAAACTCGCTGCGCTCACTTTTCGGTACCTGCACTCCAACTAAGATTCGGCCATAGGCGGCACCATGATTGCGATAGTGAAACATGGAAATATTCCAGTGCTGACCCAGCCCGCTCAAAAAGCTGGACAACGCACCTGGACGCTCGGGAAATTCAACTCGATAAACGCGCTCATTATCGACGTCGGCGGGTGCATGGCCACCTACCATGTACCGGACATGTAGTTTAGCTACCTCATTATTTGTAAGATCTTCTGTGTGGTAACCACGCTCTTTCAGATCCGCAAGTAGTTCAGCAAGATCGTCTCCGCCAGGGATCACCGAGAGGCCCACAAATACTTGGGCTGATCCGGCATCCGCATAGCGGTAATTGAATTCAGTGATGTTGCGTCGCCCCAGGGCCGCGCAAAATTTTCGAAACGCTCCCGGCGTCTCGGGTAGCGTCGCACTAATCACCGCCTCTCGATGCTCACCCGTCTCTGTCCGTTCCGAGATGTAGCGCAGTCTGTCGAAGTTCGTGTTGGCCCCACTGACCACAGCCAGTAGCTGTTGATCTGTGATACCGGTGGACTCCACATACTTTTTCAAACCCGCCAGCGCCAGAGCACCCGCAGGTTCAGCGATTGAGCGGGTATCCTCAAATATATCTTTGATAGCAGCACACATTTCATCCGTGGTGATAGTAATGACGTCATCTACCGTATTGCGTATTACACGAAAGGTTTCTTTGCCAATCTGCGCTACAGCACAGCCCTCAGCAAACAATCCCACTTCAGGCAATGTGCTCCTGCGACCCTTGTTCATCGCCAGTTGCAGACAGGCAGCATCTTCCGGCTCGACGCCAATAATGCGAGTCTCGGGCCAGACATAGCGCACATATGCAGCGATACCAGCCAGCAATCCACCGCCGCCCACTGGCACAAAGATGGCATCCAACGGTTGTTGATGCTGGCGAACAATCTCCATGCCAATGGTTCCCTGGCCCGCAATAATATCTACGTCATCAAACGGATGAACATAGGTCATGCCGTTTTTTCGAACCAGTTCATCGGCGTGCTGAGACGCTTCTTCAAAGGAATCGCCACGCAATACCACTTTTGCGCCGCGATTACGCACGGCGTCCACCTTAATGATCGGTGTGGTCTGAGGCATCACAATCGTGGCCTTGATATCGAGCTTTTGAGCGGCCATCGCAACGCCCTGGGCATGATTGCCTGCGGACGCCGCCACCACACCTGCCTTTCGCTGCTCCACACTGAGACGGCTCATCTTGTTATATGCGCCGCGCAGCTTGAAAGAGAACACGGGCTGCAGATCTTCACGTTTGAGCCACACCCGATTATTGAGCCGAGCAGACATCAACAAAGCCTCATCTATCGGTGTCTCGCGAGCAACATCATAGACTCGTGCATCGAGAATTCGCTTTATATATGACTGTGGCATGAGAATGGCGAGACCCGAAATCAAACTGACCCGCAATGTTAATGGAGACGCAAGAGATTTCCAGCCCGATCTAACGGAGTATTTGGGTATTTTTCGTGATCGACCTTACGGGCTATCCTATACTTGGGCCCGAAAAAGGCACCACCAATCCGGATTAAGTCATGGATCAAAACGCAAGAAAGCAGGCGGCCGCAGACGCCGCGTTGGAATATATTCGGCCGAAGCTGGAAAGCGACACCATAATCGGCATCGGCACCGGTTCAACGACAAACCTGTTCATTGAACGATTGGCAGAGGTAAAGGGCCTGTTCAACGCGACCGTCGCGAGCTCGGAAGTATCTGCCAAGCGACTCCAAAACCTGGGCATTCCGGTTTACGAACTAAACACCGTCAATCAGGTAGATATATATGTTGACGGCGCGGATGAGAGCAACGATTCGTTGCAGCTCATCAAAGGTGGGGGAGCAGCGCTTACGAGAGAAAAAATCGTAGCAGCGGTCGCAAGACAATTTATCTGTATAGCAGATGATAGCAAGCTAGTTCATACGCTAGGGACGTTTCCGCTGCCCGTTGAGGTTATTCCAATGGCCCGCAGTTTCGTTGCTAGAGAACTCGTCAAGCTTGGAGGTGATCCGGTTTATCGAGAGGGTGTAACGACGGACAACGGCAATATTATTCTGGATGTTTTTAACTTCTCTATCCCCAAGCCATTAGAGATGGAGGCCAAAATTAACAACATCACGGGTGTTGTTTGTAATGGTTTATTTGCCATGCGCCCCGCGGACTTACTGTTACTGGGAACAGCATCAGGCGTCAAGACACACTCCTCTGGTTAATAAGTCCCTGTAACTCTGAAGATTGCAAAGCCAGTGTGCGTTATTCGTACCTGTGCTGAGTGTGCCGATCACTGCAAAGCAGCGAGAACCACGGGTTATTCGTGCAGTGGCCGGGCGGCAGAATCGAAGATTTTACCTGGATTCATGATATTTTTAGGGTCAAATATGCGCTTGATTTGCTTCATGATGTCGATTTCCAGCGGTGAGCGCGAGAAGTGCAAATAGTCCTTCTTTAACAGGCCCACACCATGCTCTGCAGAAACACTGCCTTCGTAGTCTTGGACGATCGAGAATAGCTGCTTGCTCACCTCGCTGCAGCGTCGCTGGAACTCATCCTTATTCATACTCTCAGGTTTCAGAATGTTCAGGTGCAGGTTGCCATCGCCGATGTGGCCATACCAGACAATTTCAAAATCGGGATAGTGCGCATTGACCACACTTTCAACCTCTGTCAAAAACTCAGGTACGCTCGATACGACGGTTGAGATATCATTTTTATAGGGAGTCCAGCGAGAGATTGTTTCCGAAATATCCTCGCGTAGCCGCCACAGCGTCTTAGCCTGAGTCATGCTCTGGCTGACCACGCCATCCACTGCCCAGCCCTCGGCCATACACTGCTCAAACACCGTCATCGCCTCCTCCATCGTGCTGTCGTCAAGCTGCTCAAACTCCAGCAAGGCGTAGTACGGTGTAGGTGTATCAAAGGGTCGCTGCAGGTGCTGATGCTCCACCACTTTACTGACCGCGAGCTCGGAGAAAAACTCGAACGCACTAAGCTCAATCTGGCTGCGGAAGGCCGATAATACGGACATTACGCTGGACATATCCGGGACACCCAAAACCATAACTGCCAGATCGCCGGGAGGGCGAGACAGCGTCATTGTGGCTTCGACCACCACACCCAATGTTCCCTCCGCACCTATGACAAGTTGGCGCAAATCGTAGCCAGCGTTGTTTTTAATCAGGCCGCGATTAAGGTCCAATATCTCGCCCGTGCCGGTCACAAGTTTGAGACCTGCAACCCAATCCCGGGTCATGCCGTGACGGATGACTTTTATACCGCCGGCATTGGTCGATATGTTACCCCCTATCTGGCTTGAGCCACTGGACGCAAAATCGACCGGATAGAACAGGCCTCTTTCATCGGCAAAGTGCTGCAGCTGCTCTGTTACTACGCCAGCACCACAGCGCACCGTGCGATCGATGGGATTGAAATCTTCGATCTTATTCAACCTGTCCAGCGCCAGTACCAGCTCTCCTCTGGTCGCCACAGCGCCAGCGCTCAAACCGGTCCTGCCACCTGAAGGGACAATGGCAATATTCTCTTCGGCAGCCAGCCGGACAATAGCCCTAACCTCTTCGGTGTCTGCTGGCAGAGCTATCGCGCCTGCATTGGGGGTAAAAGTGGTTGTCCAGTCGCTACCGTATTGCGCCAGGGATTGGTCATCCGTCAGCAGCCTGCTTTCTCCGATGATATTCCGTAGTTTCTCTAGAACTGTTGAATCCAGCACTGCTCTCCTCCGGTATAAAGCAGGTCGCTTTTTCGCGGGCCGCGTATGGTAACATACGCGCCTTTTTTTCAGCATAAGGTTCTGGCGAGGGCAGAAATTCTCATGTCGCAGCAGTCTTTGGACAAGAACAAGATTCGCTTTCTATTACTTGAAGGCGTACACCCTTCCGCGCTCGAGGCCCTTCAGGCAGCCGGCTACAACAATATCGAGACGCATCAGAAGTCGCTTCCAGAGCCCGAGCTGAAACAAGCGATATCGGACGCACATTTCGTAGGCATTCGCTCCAGAACGCAGTTGACGAACGATATATTTAACTCGGCAAAAAAGCTGGTAGCTGTAGGTTGCTTTTGCATAGGTACGAATCAGGTTGATCTGGCTGCGGCTACTGAGCGCGGGATCGCTGTGTTCAATGCGCCCTTTTCGAATACGAGAAGCGTCGCAGAGTTAGTCATCGCTGAAGCAATCTTATTACTTCGCGGTGTCGCAGCAAAAAACGCCGCGGCCCACCGCGGGCAGTGGCTAAAGTCTGCATCCAACGCATTCGAAATCCGCGGGAAAAAGCTGGGCATTGTCGGCTACGGCAACATTGGCATGCAGCTCGGCATCATCGCTGAGGGTCTGGGCATGCAGGTCAGCTTCTTCGATGTAGTGAATAAGCTTCCGCTGGGAAACGCGCGTCAAGAACCCAGCCTGTCGCACCTGCTCGGTGAATCTGACGTGGTAAGCATGCACGTTCCAGAAAGCGGTTCGACACAGAATATGATCGGCACAACACAGCTATCGCAGATGAAATCGGGCGCTGTTTTAATTAATGCATCAAGAGGCACGGTGGTGGATATAGATGCACTGGCCGAAGCGCTTGATAGCAATAAGCTAAGCGGCGCTGCGATTGACGTGTTCCCTGTGGAACCACGCTCTAATGACGAAGAGTTCGTCTCTCCTCTGCGACGGTTCGACAATACATTTCTCACTCCACATATTGGCGGTAGCACCATCGAGGCTCAGGAAAATATCGGTATGGAAGTGGCGGAAAAACTTGCGCGTTACAGTGACAACGGCACAACTATCACCTCGGTCAACTTCCCTGAGGTGGCTTTGCCAGAGCACGCTGGCAGCCACCGGTTATTGCATATTCACAACAACATCCCTGGCATAATGGGAGAAATCAACAAGGTGTTCTCCGATAACAATGTCAACGTGGCAGCACAGTTTTTGCAAACTAACGATACGATTGGTTATGTCGTCATTGACATCGATGCAGAGCACAGCGAAATGGCATTAACACGACTAGCCGACATCGCTGGAACCATACGAACGCGCGTTTTGTTTTAGCGCCTAACCAGGTCTTACCATGTTACAACAGTGCCAAAAAAGGGAAGCGGCATCAAACAGCTACACGATTATTTAACCGACGCTTATCAGCAAACGGCTGCGGGTAACCTGAGCGACGCTGAAAGACTGTGGTTGCAAGTTATAGCGCTAGATCCCGACCATCAGGAGGCCCATGAGCAACTGGTGATGATTGCCTTGCGCCGAGGTGACGTAAGCAAGGCGGAGCAGTTTCTCAAACAACTCGTCTATAAACATCCGAACGAGCCACTCTACGGCGAAAGACTCGCCAGCTTTCTCGCCCATCAGGGACGACTGGAAGAGGCCGCAAAGCACTATTCAACTGTGCTGACAATCGCGCCGTCACGTACTAAAACCCGTTTTAACTACGCCAGGCTGCTGAAACAAATGGGTAGACGGCAAGACGCAATTGCCGAGTATCGAGAATGCATCGATCAAGGTATCGAGCGTCCCGAGGAGGTTTTTTCAAATATCAGTGTCGCCTATACGGAGCTGCACCAAAACCAGCAAGCGTCTGCGGCATTGGAGACTGCGCTACAGCACAATTCGGATTATATTCCTGCGCTTTTCAATCTGGGACTCTTACGTGAAGAGCAAGGCAGCTGGCCTCAAGCTGTGTCACTTTATGAGCGCATTCTCCAACAAAAGCCCCTACATCCAGGGGCGCTCGTGCACTTAGCCAACGGTTATGTAGGCACGGAGGACATCAAACGACTGAGCGATCAGCTTCTATCCTCCCTGTCACATAATGATACAAACGAGCTTGATCAGGAGGAGCTACTCTACGCCCTTGGTAAACTCTACGATCAGACCGGACAGTTCGATGACAGTTTCGGCTATTATCAACAGGCTAACGAACTCAGCAAGAATCGTTGTGAAGCCTATGATCGGATCGGACAGGAACGACTCGTTTCTAATTTGATTGCGCATTGCAATGACAGATGGTTGGATTCAATAAAGCCCGTTTCACAAGCGACTTTTGTATTTGTTTGCGGCATGTTCCGCTCGGGGACGACACTGTTAGAACAAATGCTAGCAATGCACCCGGCGCTTCAATCCGGCGGCGAAATTGACTTTTTTCAGCGGCACTTGAGTCCTTTCCCCGACGCGTTACTTGCAATGGGAATGGACCAGCTACGGTCGCTTGGCCAGGGCTATATCGACTACTTGGACGAATGCTTCACTGGTGAACATGTTGTCGTCAACAAACGTCCTGATAATTTTCTTATTGCAGGTCTGATCAAAGGCCTGTTTCCGAATTCCAAGATACTCCTTACGCAGCGGGGAGTTCTAGACAACTGTTTATCACTCTATTTTCAACCCTTCGTCCAGGCACAGTCGTACGCTAATGATCTGATTGACTCTGGACACTACTATCAACAGCACACTCGACTTATAAGCCACTGGCAAACTTTGTTGGGCGACAATTTGCTGACTGTGCAATATGAGTCGCTGGTGAAATCTACCCGCGAGTCACTGCAGGAAGCCTTGGCTTTCCTGGATCTTGAGTGGTCAGAAGACTGTCTTCGCTTTCATGAAACAAAAAATCGTATTCGAACTGTCAGCGCTCATCAGGTCAGAAAACCGCTCTACAGCCAATCTATAGCACGCTGGCGCAACTATCAGCAACCGCTCGAAGCCTTGCGCACTTATTTAGGCCCGGCAGCTTCCTAACCGGCAAAAGGCATAAATCACACGCAGCAAGGATCGCTGCCCTGCTGCTCAACACATACCAGGGTGACAGGTAGAGGTAGAGGTAGAGGTAGAGGTAGAGGTAGAGGTAGAGGTAGAGGTAGAGGTAGAAAGCCTACTCAGATGATGTTCAGCCTTCCATTGCAATCGCGTTACATTCGCAGAATGAAAAAAGGCCAACCTTAACAGGTTGGCCTTCGCTTAGATCAGTGTTTCGCTGGCCCGGAACAAGCGACCAGCTAAGCCTGAGGTTTAGAAGCTGAGCGTGCCGCCCAGGAAGAAGTAGCGACCGTTTGCGTCGTACATACCTGGGAAGGTGTTGCCCGCGCCGAAGAAGGATGACGCCGCCTGGTTAGATCCAACGATAGGTGGATTCTTATCCGTAACGTTGTTTACACCCGCTCGGAACTGCGCCCAGTCGGTGACGTCCCAGATGCCTGAGATATCGAAGTAATTGACTGAGTTAAGCTCCCTAATGTCATCGATATTGTCGACGCTGCTGATATAGCGCCACTGCGCGCTGGCCAGAACGTTCCAAGGCGTGGACCAGGTCACCCGCAGGTTGTTACGCCATTCAGGTGCAGGGTACTCACAGGTTCCGGCGAAGATACCCGCACACTCCGTCGCAGGCGCGCTGTCAATTTCCTGAGTATCCCAGGTGTCAATGTAAGACAGGTCATCAGTGATGGTCATGCTGCCGAATCTGCCTATGTCAAAATCGTAAACGGCTACCACATCTACGCCCTTGACTTGCTCAACTGCGAGGTTGTCATTGAGCGCAACGATTTGGCCGCTAGTTTCAACGTTGGAGCCTACCCAGAGGTCACCGTTTTGGCCACGTCGAACATTGGCGCACTGTGCATCATCACCTTCAATACACTGCCTCAGGAGAAACTCCTGACCCAGCTCGCTGATACCATCCTCAATTTTGATATCGTAGTAGTCAACGGTCAGGCTGAAGCCATCCAGAAACTCAGGAGTCAGAACGATGCCGTAAGACCAGGTGTCAGATTCTTCCGGCGCCAGGTTCTCGTTACCACCTTGCAGGAAGTTGTACTGGCCCGCAGGGCTATCGAAGTTTCGGCCCCACTGCGCGGCTGTAATACCGCTTCGAGCACACTCTGCTTCGGTATAACCGCCCACGCTCAAGCCGCCTGGTACACCGTCAGAGCAGGGGTCTGCTGACATATCAAACAGGTTGAGACCCTGAGGTAGGAACAGTTCCTGAACATTGGGTGCTCGCACCGCACGCTGAAAGCTACCGCGCAGTTTTACCTGTTGATTGATAGCCCAACCGAGACGAATTCCGTAGGTGTCAGTCGTCTCACCATAGTCGTAGTCGGAGTAGCGATAGCCACCATCGAGCACTAGCTGCTCGGCGAAAGCGGCTCCTTCAATGAGAGGAATGCTGGCTTCAAAGAAGACTTCCTTCACGTCGTAGTCACCACTAACGGCTTGTGTCGCGCCGCCCTGACCCGCTCCTAATCCTTCCTGGAAGCCCTGATCAGGTTCAAAGTCCAGTGCTTCCTTGCGGTATTCACCACCAACTACCAGGATAACGCCGTCATCTGCCCAGGGCACTTTGACACCGTAATCGCCAAGGTCGCCCTCAAAGTACAGGCTGGCCACGGTTTGTTCGGTCTCACCGTCGGCGAACAATGGGATCTGGAGATAAGTGAGCATGTCTTCGGTAATTGCACCCTCTTCGAACACGTTGTAGGGCACACAAGCCGAGTCGGTACCATCAAGTACGCTCTGGCACACGATTTCACCGGTTTCGGGATCTTCGACAGCATCCAAAGCACGCTGAATACTCTCGATGTTCAGGTCGTTGTTATAGACCTCCGACATGCTGACCCGTGAGTACATGAAATAGCCGTCATAACGCCAAGTATCGTTTATATCACCACGCAAGCCGAATACGCCTCGATAAGAGTTGTACTCGAGGCTGTCACGGCGGTTACCACCCTCGATGTTCCGCTTTCCAACGTATGCGATTTGGTCGTCTTCGGGCGTAAGACCGAACTGTCCGCAAAGTTGTTCAAACTGTTGGTCTGACAGAAACGCGTTGCCGCAGGGAATAAAGCTGTTGTTGAAAAATGTACCGGAAGGAGCAATCTGAGAAGTTGTCTGATTGTTCATGTACATCAGCTCGGTATAGGCTTCCACATGCTCGTTCACATCATAGTGCGCGAAGGAGCCAAGTGTGTAGCGCTTGTCCGGGCGCTGAAAGTAGTTGAGTGCGCCAAAGTTAAACAGATCATTGAACGGAACAAACTCGTTACCGTTACCCAATTGAAAGTCAAAGTCATCTGTTGCACCGAAGTCTGTAAAACGGCCCTGTGGGGTCGTTGAAGAGCCCGCGCAGTCGTCCACGTTATCGCTTAGCGCACAGGCGCTGTAATCGCGATCACCTTGAAGAATGGGCTTAATCTTTCGATAGGTTGCGTAGGCGGTGGCATTACCGCGGCCACTATCGAAGTTACCACCAATAATCAGCGATAGATCTTCGATTTCGCCATCCGTGGTGTCGCCGCTGGGTGCTGGATAGTTGGCGGCTTCCACAATGTTCTGCCAGCGGCTGCTGTCGTTGTCGTGATTGTAGCCACTGTACTGGTAGTCCAGTTTGATACCTTCAAAGTCATCAATCATGATGAAGTTGACAACGCCGGCCACCGCATCGGCGCCGTAGATGGCCGAGGCACCACCAGTCAAAACCTCAACCGTTTCGATCAGTGCACCTGGAATCTGGTCGATGTCAGCACCAATACCACCCTGGATAGGTGAACCAGCAGGCATTCTTCTACCGTTGATGAGTACCAGGGTACGCTCATCACCCAGGTTTCTAAGGTTGATGGTGGCGGTACCTGTTGAACCATTTTGTTGCGTGCTGTTTTGGCCCGAATACACCTGGGGCAAGTTCTTTACGAGATCCTCTACGCGGGTGGTACCGGTCAGTAATATCTGTTCTGCATCCACCTGGACAACAGGGCTAGAGCTAACCAGATTCTTGCGAACGATACGCGAGCCGGTAACAACGACTTCCTCGAGTTCAGCGGGACTGAATTCGTTTGATTCAGTTTCCTGGGCATTAGCGAGCATAGCCGGCATAGCTGACAGGCCCAAAGCTGCTCCCACAGCTATGGATAGCCGGGTTTTTTTCAACATGATTTTTCCCCTTGTTTCGAAAAAAGTACAAACTGGAAGGAACTTTTGTAACAGAGACTGTCAGATGAAGTTGCTGTTATTCCCCCTATGGCGGCAATTCTTGCACAGATCGACAACTTGTGAACACCCCAGTGGCAGTATTACCGGGAATAGCAGGGCTGCCCATTCGAGATTTCTTCAGGTTGCGTGATAACCGTTCTCAATACTGGAATTTCAAGCACTTTCAATAGCTTAGACCGCTTGCACTATTCTTGTTGTCAGCCTTAGCGCCAGAAAGGGCGCGTACCTTACACGTTATTTGCGCGCAGGTCACCCCTGGCACTCATCCCGAGGAAGACGCTTCGTTGCAATTCTGAGAAAAAACGTGCTGAGCCTTGCGATACCTCACCAGTACTTATTTCAAGCGCTTCACCTGAACCGTCTGCCCGTTTTCCAGCAGCTCCATACGATAAAAGCCCATAAAGTTTCTTGAAATCAGTACCTTGGGGTTGCTCCCCAGATATTTATAGTTCCCCCGACGACGCTGCTGCCATACCTGACCATTCTCAAGCTGAAAAACGGTATTGCCAGACCATCCGCTAAACGGCGGCTTGATCACTGACACTATTTCCTGCTCCTGCGCGGCCTGCTTCACCTGCTTATCCTCTCGCAGCATGGTCGGTGCATCCTGAGCGGTATACCGAATAAGAAACTGGTTGAGCGCTGCCCGTTCATCTGGGGTGAGACGTTCCAAACCGGCCGCCTCGTACTCCTCGGGCGTCATCAGGGCCTTAATGCCGGGAAACGTTTTCTCATCATCCGCATGGGTAAGTACCGGCAGCATGAGCACAGCAACCAAAGCCCATAAAATCGTATTAGTCATTCGCGCCTCAATATCGCCGAAGTCTTACTTTGTTTAGGTAGTGCCGCCGCTTATCGTTTGCATACTTGCCAGCTCCAAGGCGACCTGCTGCAGATAGCTGCTGCGAATCGCATTGGATTCTTTAGCCAGATGATGACCCGCATTCGGCAGCATCACGACACGACTGCCCGGGAATAGCGTACCGTAAAGTGCAAGATTGTACTTCCAATCCACCGTTTGGTCTCTTTCGCCCTGGATAATCAGCGCATTACCTACACCGAGACTTGACTCTGGCAGCCCCCTCAACCAGAGCTTCAGCGCACTGACCCAGCGCAAAGACAATCGCCGGCACTGTAGCGGATCACTCTGGATGAATGTTAAGAACTCCTCGTCGCTGGAGTTACGCGAGAAGGTGCGGGGAATGCTTTTCATAAAGTGCTTGAGAACTGCATGTAGCAGTCGCCCTTGACGCCAACCCTTGGGTCTGCCCAAAGGCGCTAACAGTACAGTAACAAGAAATGGCCAGCGATAACGTCGAGCATACTCAACCAGCGCCGAACAGCCTGTACTCTGTGCGATTACACACAGCGGCAAAGACGAGATGGCGGTACTTTTCAATACATCATTCACTGCCCTGCCATAGTCTGCGAAATCATCGATTACCGCAGGCTCGCCTGTTGACAAGCCATGTCCTGGGAGATCAAAGACAATAACATTACAGTTCTTAGCTAGACCAAACTCGATCAAGCTGCCGAACAGGCCACAATGGTCAAAATACCCGTGCACCAGCAGGAGCGTGCCCACAGCGCTCGGACTGGTATAACAGTGCACTGCCAGCTGAAAATGACCAGATACCACCCAACCGAGCCGATGCTGGAAAGCCGGCCAGCTGTCGCTGAAGTCAATACCATAGTAGCGACAATAGGCCTGCTGCTTAACGGTCAGGGCGGTCGCCGTGGCCAGAGGAGGTAAAGTTGCGCGTACTTCGCTTAGCTGTTCCGGCGTCACGTACCGTTCTCGATCAGTCGATCCAAAAAAGCAATGAGGGCATCACCAGCGCGTATTCTTTGTGCACCACAGATTTAGCAACTCCAGTGTTCTCGGGCTCAGCTGATTTAAGATTTGGCACGCTGCTCAAGCACCGCTACAGCCGGCAGTGTTTTACCCTCAACGTATTCCAGAAAGGCTCCACCACCCGTTGATATGTAAGATACGTCTGATGCAATACCAAACTTATCGATAGCCGCCAGTGTGTCGCCGCCGCCAGCCACTGAAAAGGCCGAGCTTTTCGCAATGGCTGATGACAGCTCTCGGGTGCCTTGAGCAAAAGCATCAAATTCGAAAACGCCTACAGGTCCATTCCATAAAATCGTGCCCGCATCCAGGAGAATATCCGCCATTGCGCTCGCAGAGCGCGGGCCAATATCCAGAATCATTTCGCCTTCTTTTACTTCGCTGATCGACTTAAGCGAGGGCGCAGCACTCTCAGAAAACTCAGAGGCGGTGATCACGTCTTCAGGTAATGGAATGCTAGTCTTCTTCATCAAGGATTGCGCTGTTGCGACAAGGTCGTGTTCACACAGCGACTGTCCTACGGGGAATCCGGCTGCGGCCAAAAAGGTGTTGGCTATGCCACCTCCTACGATGAGCTGGTCAACCTTTTCCGCGAGTGTTTCCAACACCGTTAATTTGGTAGAAACCTTGGAGCCGCCGACAATCGCAACCATGGGTCTGGCTGGGTTCGCCAGCGCTTGCTCCAGGGCATTAAGTTCCGCCTCAAGTAGCGGGCCTGCACAGGCGGAAGGCGCAAAGCGCGCCACACCGTGTGTGGATGCTTGGGCTCGATGGGCAGTGCCAAACGCATCCATCACAAATACATCGCACAGCGCCGCATAGGCTTTTGCTAGGGATTCCTCGTCTCCTTTCTCGCCCAAATTGAATCGCACGTTTTCAAGCAATGCGACTTCCCCTTCCGCCAGTTCAATGGGCGCGCGCCAGTCAGCCACCAGTTTCACCTCTTGATCCAGAAGACCCGCCAGATGATCAGCCACTGGTGCGAGCGAAAATGCTTCGTCAAACTTGCCCTCGGTCGGACGACCAAGATGCGACATAAGCAAGATCTTCGCGCCCGCCTGGATAGCGCTCTGAATGGTCGGCAAAGTCGCCCGGATTCTGGCATCACTCGTAACGCGCCCATCCTTCACAGGCACGTTCAGATCTTCGCGGATCAAGACGCGCTGACCACTGAGGTTGAGGTCTCGCATTAAACTCAGGTTTAGACCCATAACGCTCTCTCATTCACTAGCTTAGTTCGCCCCAGTATCCGGCAACATCCAACATGCGGTTCGCATAGCCCCATTCATTATCAAACCAGATAAGCACCTTGACCAAGCGGCTACCGCTGACTCGTGTCTGGCTGGCGTCGATAATGCAGGAGCGCACATCGTGATTGAAATCGCAAGAAGCCAGCGGCTCTTCAGTATAGCCCAGAACTCCATCGAACCTCTCTCGTGCCGCATCATTTAATATGCCGTTTATTGCGACGGTATCGGTGTCACTCTCGGTGGCGACCGTCAGATCCAGGGCGGAGACATTCAGTGTGGGCACGCGTAAAGCTTGTGCGGTAAATCGCCCTTGCATTTCAGGTAATATTCGCTCTACCCCGCGAGCGAGCCCGGTATCGATAGGAATGATTGAGCGTGAGGCAGCCCTGGTCTTACGCAAATCTGTGTGGTGATAGGCATCCAGCACGGGTTGATCGTTCATCGCAGAATGAATCGTGGTTATAGTGCCGTTTTCTATGCCAACGGTGTCGTGAAGCGCTTTGATCACCGGAACGATTGCGTTTGTGGTGCAAGATGCGTTGGACGCAATTGTATGATCAGCGCGCAGCGTGTCCTGGTTGATACCGAACACAACCGTCGCATCCACGTCCGCCTCAGCCGGTTGTGAAAACAAAACCTTCGCCGCGCCCTGGCGCAGATGCTGCTCAGCGGTAGTTCGATCGCTAAACGCACCTGTGCATTCTAGAACCATATCAATTTCTAGTTGAGACCAGGGCAAGTCCTTGATGTCGGCATGGCGCAACAGTGCGATCGGACGTTCGTTAACATATATCCGGTTATCGTCACCATAAAGTGCACCGTTAAAGCGGCCGTGCGTAGAGTCATAGCGAGTCAGATGCAAGACCGTGTTGGCGTCCGCCAGTTCATTGATGGCGACGACTCGTAAAGCTTGCTGGGCATGGCTTTCTTGTAAGGCGCGCAGTACGCTGCGCCCTATTCGGCCATACCCATTTATCGCAAGTCTTAACAAGGGTTTCTAAATCCTATTGGTCCTGCTCGGCGCGAGTGCGCTGTTTGCCGCGGCACGTGATCCTTTTCGACGAAATAACATTTAGGATTTGCATAAGAAGCTTCATTCCAGGTTCGCCAGCAAGGCGATAGAATCTCAGATTGCTCATTCCAGTAGCTCGGTGACTACAGCCACCACGCCGTCTACCGTAAATCCGAAGTAATCCATCAGTGCGCCCCCAGGCGCGGACTCGCCGTAGGTCGTCATGCCCAAAACCCGGCCGTCCAGGCCAACATACTTGTACCAGAAGTCAGCGTGAAGCGCTTCTACAGCGACTCGAGCAAGTACGTCGCTGGGTAGCACCGCCTCGCGATATGCGGCATCTTGCTGTTCAAACAGCTCAGCGCAGGGCATGGATACCACGCGCAGCTTTCGACCCGCTTCAACAAGCTGCTTTGCCGCATCTACCGCAAGGCCCACCTCAGAACCTGTGGCGATCACAATCGCTTCAGGGGGCTCGCCACTGTCGTACAGCACATATGCGCCGCGGCTGATGTCAGCCACCTGCTGTGGGTTCCGCTCCTGATGAGTAAGGCTTTGTCGAGAAAATACCAGCGAGCTCGGGCCATCGCTCCGTTCTATCGCCGATTTCCAGGCCACGGCAGATTCGACCGCATCACACGGGCGCCAGGTATGCATACCGGGCGTGGCGCGCAGCGCCGTGAGCTGCTCTACCGGCTGATGTGTTGGGCCGTCCTCCCCAAGACCAATAGAGTCATGGGTGAAAACGAAGATAGACTGCAGCTTCATCAGTGCAGACATGCGCACTGCATTGCGTGCATATTCCATGAACATCAAAAATGTTGCGCCGTAATTAATAAAGCCGCCATGCAGTGCAATACCGTTGACAATGGCGGCCATGCCGAACTCACGTACGCCGTAGTAGATGTAATTACCATCAGCGTCATCGCGGGTGATGCCCTTAGAGTCGCTCCATAGGGTGAGATTGGAACCTGCCAAATCTGCGGAGCCACCGAGCAATTCTGGCAGCATCGGTCCGAAAGCGTTCAAACAATTCTGCGACGCTTTGCGTGAGGCGATGCTCGCACCCTCTTGCTGACATTTCTCAATGTAGGCCTGCGCGCGAGCGCTGAACTCTTGCGGCAACTCGCCACTGAGGCGCCGTTTCAGTTCCGCAGCAAGCTCCGGGAAGGTGTCTGCGTAGGCATCCATTAAAGTGTTCCATTGCTGCTCGCTAGAAGCACCTTTTTGCTTGGCGTCCCATCCCACATAGATCGCATCTGGTATCTCGAAAGGCCCGTATTCCCATCCCAATGCGGCGCGGGTAGCAGCTACTTCATCTTCACCCAGGGCTGCGCCATGGGTGGCGGCAGTGCCTTGCTTATTTGGCGCGCCCTTGCCGATGACGGTCTTGCAACAGATCAGGCTGGGCCTATCAGTCTCAGAGCGCGCCTGCTCGATTGCAGATTTGATCTGCTGCGGATCATGGCCGTCCACAGCACTAACGACATGCCAGCCATAGGCTTCGAAACGCGCAGGCGTGTCGTCCGTGAACCAGCCCTCGACATTGCCATCAATGGAAATAGCATTGTCATCATAAAACCCAATCAGCTTACCTAGCCCCAAGGTGCCCGCCAGAGAACTTGCTTCGTGGGAAATACCCTCCATCAGGCACCCGTCACCGAGAAAGACATAGGTATGGTGGTCAACGACAGCATGACCATCTCTATTAAATTGCGCGGCCAAGACTTTTTCCGCCAGCGCCATGCCCACGGCGTTAGCCAAGCCTTGCCCCAGGGGCCCAGTGGTTGTTTCCACGCCTGGCGCATAGCCATACTCAGGATGCCCAGGTGTTTTACTGTGCAGCTGCCGGAAATTTTTTAACTCATCCATCGGCAGGTCATAGCCGGTGAGGTGTAGCAGAGAGTAAATCAGCATGGAGCCGTGACCGTTCGACAAGACAAAACGGTCGCGGTTAGGCCAATGAGGATTTGCTGGGTTGTGCTGCATGAAATCATTCCACAGCACTTCGGCTATGTCAGCCATGCCCATGGGTGCACCAGGGTGGCCGCTATTGGCTGCCTGAACAGCGTCCATACTGAGTGCTCGAATGGCGTTGGCAAGTTCGATGCGAGGGGATGACATGGATTTCTCCCAGCTTTTGTTGGGGCAGCAGCCCGAAAGGGGCGCTATTTTCGCGTATGTGACCGGTAACGGCAATCGGACTGATTTAACAAGTCTGCCCGCTTTTATCCGAAACGCGGGCAGTTCGTGAGAACAAGCGCATCTATATCAAAATATTTTGATATAGATGCGCGAGGCTGCTATCCTCGCGACCCATGAACGAACAGCCATCTGCGGCCAGCGCGCACCTCCCTAAAGCGCAGCTCGGTGCTCTTGCCAATTTATGCAAGGCCAGCGCCGATCCGCTTCGACTACAGGTTTTGCGCGTGCTCCATAAGGACTCTTTTGGGGTGTCAGAGTTGTGCGGCCTATTCGATGTCCGTCAGCCTGCCCTTAGCCATCATTTAAAGGTGCTTGCCGGCGCCGGCCTGGTAACAACCCGGCGCGAGGGCAACTCTATCTTCTATCGGCGGGCCAGCCTGGGACAACGACCGGAGCTGGAAGCGCTCCAGAGCCAGCTGTTTGACAGCGTTGACACCATCGAACTGCCCGCCTCCATTGCCGGCAAACTCAGTGAGTTATATCGCCAGCGCGAAGAAAACTCCCGCAATTTTTTCCGTAACAATGCCCATAAGTTCCATCAACAGCGGGATCTCATTGCCAGTTACGAGCAGTACGCTGGAACGGTCGCGCAGCTGGTGAAAGATGCTCCCTTAGCCAGACGCAAAACCGCATTGGAAGTCGGCCCGGGAGATGGCGCGTTTCTGCTTGAGCTGGCAGCCCAATTTGAACAGGTCGTGGCGCTAGACAACGCAAGCTCAATGCTTGAGCAAGCGCGCGCACAGGCTGAGGCCGCGCAACTTAGCAATATCGAATTTATCCTCGGTGATACCAAAAATGATGAACTGACCGGCCTTAAAGCGGATTGTGTCGTCATCAACATGGTGCTTCACCATACGCCCGCACCCGGCGAGGTTTTCAGAGATGTCGCGGCAAGACTCTCGCCCGGCGGAGTCATCGTGGTCACGGATTTGTGCAGTCACGATCAGGTTTGGGCGCG
>JBCDFM010000012.1:0-32976 GCA_039178015.1 Pseudomonadota bacterium | reverse complement strand
TCGCGCAGACCTGCTGAGTCAGCCAATTCCTGCTTGCGCACCACTAACTCGATCTTGGAACGCCGACGCATGAAATCTTCCAGCTTCACGATCATTTCTCGCCTGGCGGCCAGTTCGATTTCACAGCGCGTATACTCCGCCTTCTCAATCAGCAGCTCAGCACCGCTGAGATCTTCCCGGATTCGCTCCAACAAAATAAAGGCGGCCTCGCCATAACGACGCCAGAATCGCACGGACAGCGGCTCAGCCGAGCTGGGGTCCGTCAAATCGTCTAGATTCATCAATCGCGCCTGTAACATAAACTCGGAGCGAGCCTGGCCAAGGGGCTCTCCGTACCAACGGTGGTTCGGCGCCGGCAAACTAATCCCCAGGCGCCGAACCCAGCTTGCCACTTCCTCCCCTACGTTGAGACAGTCCGTGAGTTTGCCACCAAATACGCTGAGGTGTTTGCTTGCCTCATCAACCTCGATAACGTGTTTGCGCGATAGGGCTACCCAGTCGGCCTTATTACCCTCTCCCTGCACAGCGAGTGGTCTTACCCCAACGCGTTCCGCAATAATGCTGTCCCGAGTAAGAGGTGGATCCAGATCCAGAAGCGCATTGGCATTGTCGAGCACAAAATCGCGATCTTCATCGGTCACACACACCGTGGGGTCTTGCACATGAGTATCCGTGGTACCGATACACGTCTTTGGCCCCATGGGGATGACAAAAAACAAGCGTCCGTCACTCGCGAAGAAAGCGAGCACCCTCTTGTTATCGGTTACCTGATCAACAATGAGGTGAACACCTTTGGAAAACAGGTGTCGATACTCTGTTTGCACGTTCGCTATCTGGTTTTGGGTATCGACGTAGGGCCCGCAGGCGTTTATCAACACTTTGGATCGTACCTGAAATCGCTCTTTACTAATCATATCGCGAGCTTCCGTCAGCCAGCGTCCTTCCTGTCTGCGGGACTCCACTGACGCAACGTAATTGGCGGCGATACAGCCATAGTCCAGGCTTTTGCGGATAAAATTGAAAACGAACCGGGCATCGTTGTCGTAAAGATAGCAGTCGGAGTATTCCAGCCCACCCGCGGCTTGGCTGGTGTTAATCACCGGCTCTGTGCGCTCCAGTTTTTCAGCGCTGACATAACGCGGGGGTTGAGTCACAAAACGTCCCATGAGCCAGTACAGCATGCTCCCCAAAAAGATAACAAATGGTGAAAATCGGAACCCCTTCTGCACAGTGGTAAAAAAACGAATTTCTTTCACGGTTGAAGGATAAGCGCGCATCAGGCGATTGCGGGACTTGCACAGTTTGTTGACTAGCAGATACTCATTGCTTTCAAGGTACTTGATGCCACCCCACGCCAGGTTAGATGAGCTAGAACTTGCGCCGCTCGCAAAATCACCACGATCAATCAGCGCAACGCTAACACCGCTACCTGCCAGTGCGGCCGCGGCTACCGCACCATTGATACCACCGCCTATGACCAGCACGTCGAATTCCTGGTCTTTCAGCTTATCAATATTACTGGTTCTAAGGCCCGTTGCCGTTTCTGCTCGTCTCACTCAGCTTATCTCCAACAACCGCTATAGATTCCAGTAGCGCTCACACAACGCCACAAATTTTGCAGCGCCACTACTAAGTTGCCTGTCTGCGCGATAATACAAACCAACCTGCTTCGCAATGGTTCCAAAGGACAGGTCGTCCATCACATGCAATTGAGCGCAGCCAGGATGTTCATCCAGTAGCTTACGATCCATAAACGTTACCCCCATACCCTGCTCTACCATATGTATCCTCAGAGACAAACTGCTGACCTCCCAGACCGTACTGAATTGGTCCCTTATACGCTGTATGGAAGGACGCATCTCAGGATTGTCGAGCGCTGAAGTGATCAAAGGTGTCTGTCGTAACACTCGTTCGTCGGCTATCAGCATGCGACTGTAGTGTCGGTGTTTTGGACTGACCACCAGATGCCTGGAGTCCGAGTACAAAGGAACCGTCTGGAAAGAGGACATCTGCTTCTGAAAAGGACCCAGGCCCAGCTCACAGCCGCCTGTTAGTACAGCTGCAATAATATTGCGCGCGGGTAGCTCTGCCAACTTGAGTCGCGTTTGCGGATTATCTCGGTAATACGCACTGATCAGATCAGGCGCGTAGAAACGATTGATAGAGGCACTCATAGCCAGGCTGAGAGTTTCAGCATTGCCCTGTTTGATTAACGTGATGTCTTCCAGAGCTTGCTGTTCTCCCTGCAATACCACTACCGCATGCTGGAACAAGCGCTTGCCAGCACTGGTTAGCTGCAGTGACTTCCCCCTGTGGATCAATGGGGCATCCAGCTTTTCCTCCAGGCTCGCAACCGCCTGGCTCACTGCCGATTGGCTGATATGCAATGAGCCAGCAGCTCGCTTGAATCCGCCCTCCTGGACCACCGCACGGAATGCGCGTAACTCACTATTCTCTAATCTCATATTAGTAAAATTAATATTTTAATAATTAAGTTTAATTCTACTAATTCCCGACGGACTCGTATACTTCAACTCAACCCTGCGCTGGAGGCAGCACTGTGACTTCATCCAACCCTATTTATTCCACCGACCTGGCAGGTATTGTTGTTGGCGATACTGCAATTTCCGATGTACAGGGGGATCGCGGTCGGCTCAGCTATCGTGGCTACGATATTGCCGACTTGGTCAACGTACCGTTTCTGGAAGTGGTTTGGATCGTCTTGTTCGGGTCACGCCCCGATACAGCGGAGCATCAGGTACTGAATGACTTCATGCTAGAACATTCACAATTGTGTTCGACTGAACTTACGCTGCTGGATGCCGTCGCGCGAGACCTGCATCCCATGTTGATGTTGCAGGGTCTAATACCACTGCTGCAAGCGCCAGAGTCAGGGGCATTGCCTGTAGCGCCCGAGGCGGAGCGCGGACTTTTTCTAGCAGCTAAGATGAGCGCATTGATTGCAGCACACTATCGCTTGAGCTTGGGCGAAACGATCGCAAGCTCTGATACAAGTGGTTCTTTCCACGAACACTTTTTAGCCCAGTTTCATGGCCACCCTCCCTCACCCGAAGCGGTGCGAATGCTTGATGCAGCCCAAGTACTCCAGATGGAGCACAGCTTCAATTGCGGCACCTTTGCCGGCCGCGTCTGCGCCAGCACTCTAGCGCCTATCCAGTCTTGTCTATCTGCCTCTATTGGAACCCTGTTTGGCAAGCTACACGGCGGCGCAGACCAGGCGGCTCTGGAAATGGCCGTCCATATCGGCTCACCGGATAAGGCAGAAAGCTATGTGCGAGGTTGCCTGCAGCGCAAAGAAAAAATCATGGGAATGGGGCACAGGGAATACCGCACCGTAGATCCTAGAGCGTCCATCCTCAAACCGATGGCGGTGGAGCTTTGCCAGGATGAAGAAAGCCGCCGGCTGTTAATGACGCTGATGGCCGTAGAGGATGCTTGTCAGACAGCGTTTTCCGAGCAGGGCAAGGAGATCTGGGCCAATGTAGAATTCTACAAGGGCGCTGTTTTCCACAGCCTGGGTGTACCCAGCCATTTCTTCACAGCGTTATTTGCGATGGCGCGGGTCTACGGCTATATCGCACATTTCTTGGAGTTTAGTAAGAATAGCCGCTTGATTCGACCTAGAGCGAACTATATTGGACGTCCGACAGCGGATTTACACCGATCTGTCGCATAGAGGTCTCTGGATATAAAGCTCAAACCTTCTAGCGGGTCTAATAGCTACGCGCCATTGCGCACGCTACCAAGACCGCTGAACCTCGCCAGCTCGTCCGTTTGTGACAAAGGGCTGCGCTTGCATTACAGTTAAGCATTCCTGCATTCATCACGGAATCCAATTTTGATGCGCCCGACTTTGTTGTGGCTTGTGTTCTTTATGTCCAGCATCTGCGCGCTTGCCGGCTGCACCGGTGGCGAGTCGAATGTCGCAAGCGGAAACCGCGACGGTATTTTTCATTTCGGCAACGGCTCGGAGCCTCAGGGCTTGGACCCTCACGTCGTGACTGGAGTGCCGGAAAACAAAATCCTTGGGGCTCTGTTTGAGGGCCTAACCGTTAAAAATCCATATACCTTGGAACCCGAACCTGGAGTGGCATCCAGTTGGGATGTTAGCGAAGACGGCCGGCTTATCACTTTCCATCTAAATCCGAAGGCCCGATGGTCGAACGGCGACCCAGTGACTGCTCAGGATTTCGTCTGGTCGTGGAAGCGATTGTTGACTCCCGCTTTTGGAGCCGAATACGCCTATATGCTGTATCCCATTGTTAATGCTGAAGCATTTAATAAGGGCGAGATCTCAGACTTTGACCAGGTGGGCGCTAAGGCAATCGACGACCTCACTTTAGAAGTCACGCTGACTGAACGCACACCTTACTTTCTGCAGTTAATGGATCACTACAGCACCTACGCTGTACACCCGCCTACCATTGAGGCTCATGGTCAAATCAGCGATCGTTTCACGGCCTGGACCCGCGTCGAAAACATGGTTAACAACGGCCCATTCAATCTGAAGCGCTGGCAACTTAATCGACGTATCGAGGTGGAAAAAAGCGAAACTTATTGGGATCGCGACAATGTAAAGCTCAACGGGATCGTGTACTACCCTACGGAAAATGCGATCAGTGAAGAAAGAATGTTCAGGGTGGGACAGCTGCACTACACAAACGTCGTGCCACTGACCAAGATTCCCGTGTACCAGGATAGGGAAAATACGCCCTATGTGCAGGCTCCTTACCTCGGAACCTACTACTATCTACTGAATACAAATGAAGCGCCTACCGATAATCTGCTGTTACGCAAGGCACTGTCACTGGCGGTTGATCGGCAGCAGCTGAGCGAAACTGTGCTCAAGGGCACCGTAGTCCCCGCCTACAGCATTACGCCGCCCGACACATTGGGCTACTATCCACCCAGACTATTCAGCTTCGATCTTGAAAAAGCCAGGGACCTGCTTGCTCAAGCTGGATACCCTGAAGGAGAGGGATTACCGGTTCTTCAGTTAACCTACAATACACAAGAAGATCATCGTAAGCTGGCGGTGGCGCTGCAGCAGATGTGGAAAGACAATCTCAATATTGATGTTGAGCTGATCAACCAAGAATGGAAAGTTTATCTGGATACCGTCACCAATATGCAATTTCAGATCGCCAGACGAGGCTGGATCGGTGACTACATAGACCCTAATAATTTTCTCGATCTGTTCCTCTCTGGGGGTGGAAACAACAACACTGGCTTCGCCGATCCAGTTTACGACGAAATTATCCTCCAACTCGCGCCCCAGGCACAGACTAAAGAGGAGCGATATGCTCTGTTTGAACAAGCTGAGACGCGCTTGATGGAACAGATGCCCATCATCCCAATCTACACATACACCAGCAAACACCTTGTGCATCCTAGCGTAAACGGTCTGCCCTCGAATGTGATGGACTATCTCAATATGAAGTACGTTTGGTTAGACAAAGACTGGCAGCCACAGCAGGAGGAACAATAGCGATGTGGCGATTTATATCTTTACGACTACTACAAGCCATCCCCGTCATCCTGGTGGTCATCACAGTCACATTTTTTCTGGTTCGGGTTGCCCCAGGCGGACCATTCGACAGTGAAAAGGCCGTTACCCGAGAGGTGAAAGCGGCACTAGAAGCGCAGTACAAGCTCGATCTGCCTTTGTACCAACAGTACCTCGCCTACCTCGGTGATCTCGCCCATGGCGATCTGGGTCCCTCTTTTAAGTACCCCGGTCGCAGCGTGAATGAGCTGATCGCGGCTGGCTTTCCCGTTACCGCAGAGCTCGGGTTTTACGCACTGCTTGTCGCGTTGTGTATCGGTGGGCTCGCGGGAATCATCGCATCCCTAAGACCCAACACCGCGCAAGACTATGTGCCCATGTCAGCCGCTATGATCGGCATTTGCATGCCCTCCTTCCTGCTCGGCCCATTACTGGTTTTAGTATTTGGCATTTATTTGGACTGGCTGCCAGTGTCCGGCTGGGGCGACATTCCCGGCGATAAGATTCTGCCTTCCATCACACTCGGGGCAGGTTATGCCGCTTACATTGCGCGGCTGGGACGGGCTGGCATGCTTGAAGTGTTAAACCAAGACTATATCCGCACGGCCAGGGCCAAAGGACTGCCGGAATGGCAGGTGGTTGTTAAACACAGTCTTCGAGGCGGCTTGATACCAGTGGTGGCCTTTCTTGGACCTGCGTTCGCGGGCCTGTTGGCGGGGTCCTTTGTGGTGGAAACAATTTTCCAGATACCGGGGTTGGGTCGTTTCTACGTTCAAGCGGCTTTTAACCGCGATTACACTATGATTTTGGGTACTACGGTTTTTCTGTCGGTACTCATCGTAATGTTCAACCTTCTCTCCGACATTGTCGCCGCGTGGATGAACCCTCGATTGCGCGCTCAATACGGGAGCCACTAAATGACTGTCGAAGCCATCGCCTCATTGGAGAAAGCGGAACAGGGCACATCGCTTTGGAAAGACGCATGGATACGTCTGCGACGCAACAAGCTCGCGCTGTTTGGACTGGTGCTGTTGTCCCTATTTATCATCATCGCCCTGCTCACACCGTGGATAGCACCCTACAGCTATCAGGCGCAGAATTTAGAGCTCGGTGCCAGCCCCCCGTCGGCTGATCATTGGCTGGGTACCGATATTTTCGGTCGCGATCTGATGACACAAATCATGTATGGCGGGCGCATCTCATTAGCGGTCGGTTTTGTCGCGACCGCGGTCGCGCTGTTGATCGGCGTCACCTGGGGTGCCGTGGCCGGCTATGTCGGTGGACGAACCGACGCGGTGATGATGCGTCTGGTGGACATCATGTACGCTCTACCATTTATGATTTTTATAGTGCTGCTAACAGTGGTGTTTGGCCGCAATATGTTGCTGCTGTTCTTGGCTATCGGAGCGGTAGAGTGGTTGACCATGGCGCGCATCATGCGCGGGCAGGTACAGTCATTACGGCAGCAGGAATTTGTAGAGGCGGCAATCTCACTTGGCTTGTCACCTTCGACACTGATCCGCCGACATCTGATCCCTAACGCACTGGGACCTATCATCGTCTACACCACACTTACTATACCGAATGTCATGTTACTGGAAGCGTTTCTCAGCTTCCTGGGGCTTGGCATTCAGCCACCACAAACCTCCTGGGGTTTGCTGATCTCCTATGGTGCAGAAACGATGGAGGAATATCCATGGCTGTTGATCTTCCCGGGCATAGCACTGACTTTGACACTGTTCTCTCTCAATTTTCTGGGTGACGGGCTGCGCGACGCCCTGGATGTAAGAAGCGCAAAGGACTAGGTGACAAACTATGGCTCTACTTGATGTAAAGGATTTAGAAGTCAGTTTTGTTACCCGCAACGGTACCAATAAAGCCGTCAATCGCATCAGCTTCAACGTCGAGTTAGGGAAAATCACGGCCATTATCGGTGAGTCAGGGTCTGGAAAATCGGTCTCTTGCTATAGCCTGCTCGGGCTGGTGCCACAGCCACCCGGTCGCATTGATGGTGGCCAGGCGTTGTTTGAGGGTAAGGATCTGCTGCAAATGAACGAGGCGGAGCTCCGCGAAATCCGGGGTCGCGATGTTGCTATGATCTTTCAGGATCCGATGACGTGCCTCAATCCCTATATGACGATCGGCAAACAATTGATGGAACCGCTGATCTACCATCATAAGGTGAGCAAAAGTAAAGCTAGAGAGAGGGCGATCGAGCTGCTTAACGAGGTCGGTCTGCGCGACCCGGAATCTACCATAGACAACTATCCTCACGAGTTTTCCGGTGGCATGCGTCAGCGCGTTATGATCGCGATGGCCTTGATCAACGAGCCAAAACTGCTGATCGCAGACGAACCTACCACCGCACTTGATGTCACGATTCAGGCGCAAATTCTCAAACTGATTTCCCAGCTGCAAGAGAAACACGATATCGGCGTGGTGTTTATCAGTCATGACCTCGCTGTCGTAGCCGACATTGCCGATCAAATCGTGGTGATGAAGCAGGGTGAAATCGTTGAGAAAGGGAATCGTGAAGCCATCTTCAGGCATGCTAGCCATCCCTATACTCAAAAACTGCTCGCGGCGATTCCAGCCGATTCGAAAGCCCCGCAGTCGGGAAGCGTTCAGCCCTTAATTGAAATTTCCAATTTGTGCACCTGGTTTTACCAGGGAAAACATGCCGAGCCTGTTAAAGCCGTAAATGACGTGAGCTTCACGATCAACCGAGGAGAGGTGCTGGGCTTGGTTGGTGAATCCGGGAGTGGAAAATCCACTATTGGACGATCAATTTTACGCCTGGTGCCGGTCACGTCAGGCAAGGTTGTGTTTGATGGCGTGGACGTTACCGCGTTAGAGGGCAGTGAATTAAAAAACATGCGCAGACGCATGCAAATGATCTTTCAGGACCCTTTCGCGTCGCTCAATCCGCGCATGACCGTGTTCGACACGCTGGCAGAGCCACTGTTATTGCACGGGATGGCGGATCGAAGTTCGGTAACAGATGGCGTACTGAAACTTATGGACGATGTCGGTCTCGCACGCGCTTTCGTACGCAAATACCCTCACGAATTTTCAGGTGGACAGCGTCAGCGCATTGCCATCGGGCGTGCCCTGGCGACCCAGCCTGAGTTCATCGTCGCCGATGAGCCAGTATCCGCGCTAGATGTCACCATACAGGCACAAATACTGGAGCTGATGCAGGACTTGGGTAAGGAATATGGGTTGACGATGCTATTCGTCTCACACGATTTGGCAGTCGTGCGACATCTGGCAGATCGCATAATGGTGTTATACCACGGTGAAATCGTCGAGCAGGGCAGCGGTGATGAGCTATTCGAGCATCCGCAACAGGCATACACTCAACGACTTCTGAGCTCAATACCAGGACGTTCACTGCTGGCATGACGCGCCCTTCGCTAATAAAGCTCACATTTCAGAGCATTGCCTTAACTACGGGGATGGTAGCCAGCGCGCTTGCGGCACCAAAGCTGGTATTAGGCTGGTTAGAACCTGTCGATTTGGTCGGGAAAGAAATGCGCGTGAAAGCCAAGCTGGATGTGGGTGCATTGACATCATCTATGCACGCTCAAAACATCGAACGTTTCGAGCGAGATGGGGAAACCTGGGTGCGCTTTGAGTTCACGCATGAGAACGAACTTACTCAGGAAAATCAAACACTTGAGCTGGAGGGTCCGTTGGTTCGAAACGTGTTGATCAAACGCCACGGCGCGCCCAGCATACGCCGACCCGTGATCACCCACACTTTCTGCCTTTACAATCAAATATATCGCGCTGAATTCAGTCTGACCGACCGAACAGAGTTCATCTATCCGATCCTATTGGGCAGATCGTTTTTGTCCGAGGTCGCGCTCATCGATTCTTCAGAGACGTTCCTCAGCGAACCGATCTGTACTACGGGTGAAGATGTGGTGGATATTTTAGATTGAACTAAACTACTGTGACTTTGGTTGTCGTTAGCAGAGTGAAAAGGAATGGTTTTTAAATTTTTTTCAAAAGCTGTAATCCAATCCCGTATTTTGCTCCGTATGACAATGCAAGTCGCCGCTCGTGGCGTCTGTTATTGCTCACTAACAACAACGCGCGTTGTGCGCACCCCTGGCTTAAGAGAGGATAGGATACGATGAAATTAAAAAACCTAATGATGGCAGCCACTGCCAGCGTTGCATTGACGTTAGGCGCTGCATCGCAAGCGGCACCAGTAGGATTCGCTGAGTGCGTCTCTGAGTCCTTTGTTTCATTCCCTGGCAACGTGGTTGAAGCTGCCGTCAACGCACCTGAGTTATCGACTCTGGTTACCGCACTGACTGAAGCCGGCCTGGTTGACACCCTGGCTAATGCTGAAGATATCACTGTATACGCGCCGACTAATGATGCCTTCGCTGCTATTCCGGCAGACATACTGAACGCTATCTTGGCCGACGTAGATCTTTTGACCAACATCCTAATCTATCACGTAACTCAAGGGATCAATGATCCACGCAGCTTCGTGCACCCTGTTCGTCGCAACACCTTGCTCGATCAGCAGGTTTACTACGCCTACAACAACGGTGAGGCTCGCGTAAACAACGCAGCCGTGGAGTGTACTGGCGTCAACGCGACTAACGGCCGTATCTGGATCCTGGGCAGCGTTCTGTTCCCCAACCTGTAAGATCTGCATTCTCAATAAACCGCGTGGGAGCTCCCTGCGCGGTTTTTTTTTGCCCGCGGGTCAATAATTTTGCCTTCTTCCCCGTTCTAGCGCCTAATTGTGCTCACCAAGAGTCTGCCCATATAGTTTGCTTGAGCGCTCACAAGGTGTTTCCGCGCTTAAATACAATCTGGCGCAATAGCCTTTAGGCTCTGCGACCACGTCTTATATCAATCTGTGGCATCGCGAATATGATTCACCCTGCCTGGCACCTGGCACAGCCTGAAATAGGTCTGCCAACCTCTTGAAATACTTTAGTCGCCACTGCCGAGGACATTCTTTGCTACCCCGAAACCGGGGCAGCTGCCTTCGCCATCGTCGTGTCATCGACTGGACTTCCCCATCACGAAAGCCGAACATGGTTTCTTGATTGGTATTTTCAAACAGCGAGGATTTGATGCTGAGAGATGCCCCCGAACTCTACAAAGGTCTGACCTATCCATTTGGCCGCGATACGGGCATAACACCCGAAAGGCCAGAGCAAGTTGCGCCGGGTGTTTACTGGGCTCGCTTTCCGATGCCCATGTCCCTGGATCACATCAATTTATGGCTAATTGAGGACAACGACGGTTGGGCCGTTGTCGATACCTGCCTCGATATTGGTAGCTCCAGGGAAATCTGGGAGCGACTTTTCAGTTCAGTGATGCAGGGCAAACCCATTTCGCGCGTGATTTGCACACATATGCACCCCGACCATGTGGGGCTTGCTGGCTGGCTCACCGAGCGATTCGACGCGGAGTTGTGGATGTCCAGAGAGGAGTTCCTGATGTGTCGTGCCATGAAGGCCGATACCGGCCGAGAGGCACCCGATGTGGCCTTACGTTTTTATCGGGCAGCAGGCTATGACGAGGCGCAACTTGAGCAATACAAGGGCAAGTTCGGCAACTTTGGCCGCGCTATTTCGCCCTTACCGGATAGTTTTCGAAGACTGGTGGATTTGGAGACCATTACCATCGGAGGTCGTTACTGGCAGGTCGTCGTCGGCAGCGGACACTCTCCTGAGCACGTCGCACTGTACTGTCCTGCATTGAAGCTTCTGATCTCAGGTGACCAGGTGCTGCCGAGAATCACGTCCAACATCAGCGTGTTTCCCACGGAACCCAACGGCGACCCTTTGCAGGAATGGCTGAGCTCCTGTACCCGCATTCGCGAAATGCTTCCCGATGATGTTCTGGTATTGCCGGCACACGAATCGCCGTTTTACGGTCTTCACGTGCGTCTCAGCCAATTGATAGAAGCGCACAACCGCGATCTCCGCTCACTGTTTGCCTATCTGGATGAGCCACGCCGAGCGGTAGATTGCTTCCCCGCCTTATTCAGCAAAGATATTGGCAAGGGTTCGCTCGGTCTGGCGACCGGGGAGACCTTAGCGCATCTGAACTGTTTGTTGGGGCGTCGCCGGATTACACGTGAGACGGATCAACAGGGTGTGAACTGGTATCGGCAGATACCGGAAACTGTCGGTTTTGAGGAAGAGCCCACTGCACCAATGAGGTCGGCACAGGCGACATAACCACCAACTCCGTGTGGCGACCCAGTCTATCCGGACAGAGTAATAGTCCGTCTTGTCTACATTGACCTAGGCGGGTCGCTGTTTTTAACTGCCATAGCTGGCGAAGGACCGCGCCGGTCATCCACTCATGCCGAAGTCACCAAGTATGATGTGAGCTAGGGCATAAAACCCTGTGCATTTCACCCAGGTGGGGCTAGGATAGTTTCCGGAGCATCAGCTTTCACTGCATATGCATCCATTTCAGGTGCGCACTTAACTTTTAGTATGAATTTACTCCTTTAGCATGAAGCTATTTCTAAATTGCCATGACGCCCCTAGACCGGTGCTAACGCCAAGCTGTCGGCCCGTTGCCCTTTCGAGATATGTCGTTAGCAGTCCGCTTGTACTAGGCTTACCGATATATGCAGCAGGGGGTCTGCCCTAGTGGAGCCAAACAAAGGTCTCAGCCAAACACTGCGCGTCTTGGGAATGCGCAAGTTCTATCGTTTCATTTCAGCATGGGGCTGGCGCCGCTGGTCCAGCTCGGTAACTTTCGCCGATGTTCAAATACCCTGTGAACCTCTGTCTGTCGGCGCGCGTCTTTACTCCCTGCAGCAGTCCGAAGAAAAACCACTTATCGTGTACATACATGGAGGCGGCTGGGTGATGGGCGATCTGGAAACCCATCACAGCTTTTGTATGGCACTTGGCGAGGCAAGCACGTGCAATATCATAGCGCTGGATTATCGACTAGCGCCCGAACATGCTTTTCCAGCAGCACACGATGACTGCCTCGCTGCGACGAGCTGGCTGTTAGATCACGCCCGAGACATCGTGCCCTGCAATGGCAAACTAATTATCGCTGGCGATAGCGCAGGGGGAAATTTGGCCACCTGCACCACACTGGAGTTGGACGCCAAACTCAGGGATAAAGTCATAGGACAGCTACTGATTTATCCCGCCACCGATCACTACAGCGCGGGCACCGGCTCCTACGTGGTTAAGGCGAAGGGCCAATTGCTGACAAGCAGCATGATGCTATGGTTCTGGGATACCTACCTTGGTAGCGCCAGTAGTACCGAACCCATGACACAGCGAGCCTTCCCCGCGCGATCAGAGAGTCTGGCAGAGCAACCGCCGACACTGTTGATTACTGCAGAAGGTGATCCCTTGCGTGATGAAGGAAGAGCTTACGCCGAAGCGCTAGAGAACGCTGGCGTCGCCACTAGCTATCATCACTTCGCAAATGCAGACCATGGGTTTGCCTGCTCTGAAGGACCAACTGCGGATCATGTTTTATTTATCAATCAGTGTAGAACCTGGCTGGAAACAGTAACGGCCTAAACTCACAGCAAGGGGGATTGCAAAAAATGAAACCTGGGGTAGATCTGGTAATTTTTGGCGGCACTGGCGATCTATCCACGCGTAAGCTGCTACCCGCTCTGTTTCAGCTGCAAAGGCATGGACTGACAGAGTCTCTGGGGCGCATCATCTGTACTGGCCGTGGTGCAGCGACGCACGAGGAATTTCGCGATACCGTTAAGCACAATCTGCAGCGCTATCTGCCGGCAGATTCCTGGAGTGAAGATCAGTGGAATGCCTACAGCACTAGACTGTTTTACAGCACGATCCACGCAGACGACCCAGCGAACTATCAAGCCCTGGGGGCGCTGCTCAAGGACGCCGACTCCAATACTCAGCTGTACTACATGGCGACACTGCCGTCACTCTACGGCGGCATCTGTCAGCAGCTGCAAGGCGCGGGTCTGGTCAACGCAGACAGCAGCGTTGTATTGGAAAAACCCATCGGTAACGACCTTCGCTCGTGCCGGGAAATCAACGAGCAGGTAGCGAAGGTATTCAGCGAGGAAAAAACGTTTCGTATCGACCACTACCTGGGTAAGGAGACTGTTCAGAACCTGCTTGCGGTGCGATTTGGAAATCCACTACTTAGCCCCATGTGGCGCAACACCTTCGTAGACAATGTGCAGATTACCGTTGCCGAAGATATTGGCGTAGAGGGCCGGGCTGCCTATTACGCCAAGACGGGAGCGCTTAGGGACATGCTCCAAAACCATGTTCTACAGGTCCTGTCCATTGTCGCCATGGAGCCACCGGCAAGCCTGCAGTCCGGGGATATTCGTGATGAAAAAATGAAGGTATTAAGAGCACTTACACCTATCACAGCGAATACTGCGCGAGATTGCACTGTTAGAGGACGTTATTCATCAGGAGCGGTTAATGGTGAAGCGGTTAAGGGCTTTTTTGACGAAGCGGATTTCGGCAGCGCGGACGCTACCGAAACGTTCGTCGCGATCAAGGCAAGTATCAACAACTGGCGCTGGGCAGGAGTGCCCTTTTATCTGCGCACAGGAAAACGCCTTAGTCGACGCTACTCAGAAATCGTGATCGAGTACAAACGCCAGCCGTTTTCTCTTTTCGCCAATGACCCCAATGAACTGACCAACAAACTGGTCATTACACTGCAACCCGATGAGTCAATCACACTACACACCCTCAACAAAAAACCGGGCTTGACCAGCAAGCTGCGTCTGCAACCCGTAAAGTTACACCTTACAAACGAAGCGCGCGGTCCCCACGACAGCTACGACGCCTATGAGCGTCTTCTGCTAGACGCGCTGCATGGTGACCAGACGCTTTTCATGCGTCGTGATGAGGTGGAAACAGCCTGGCGCTGGGTAGACACTATTATTGAGGCCTGGGAAGAAAACGGTACACCGATCACCAACTACAACTCTGGCACAATGGGCCCAAATGGCGCTACAGCGTTAACCGCGGTAGACGGTCGTGCCTGGTATGAGTGATTGCCATACGTTTGAAAGCAGACAGGCGCTAGACCGAGCGCTATCCAGCTATATTGCAAAAAAACTGCAGCAAGACTTGGCAAACGATGTCGCGGCAAGCCTTGCCGTGTCGGGCGGTAAAACACCCTGCGGCATGTTCGAGCAGCTTTCAAAGCACGCTCTGGACTGGCCGAAAGTAAGCGTGACCTTAGTCGATGAGCGTAAGGTGCCAGTGAACAGCACCGACTCCAATGAAAGAATGGTTCGAGAACATCTGTTGCAGAACCAGGCAAAAGCAGCACGGTTTGTTGGCTTGGCGCGGGCTGGCGCAACGGCATTAGAGGATCTTGAGCGAGAGCTGCTTGCCATGCCCAGACCCTATTGCACCGTCGTGCTAGGCATGGGTCTGGATGGTCATACCGCTTCATGGTTCCCCGGTGCCGATAACCTGGAAAGACTGCTGGACCAGGATAATCCAGCACAGGTCGCTGAATCCGTTCCGCCCGCCGCACCCCACAAGCGCATCACGCAAACCCTATCGGCGCTGATTGCTAGCAAAGAAATCATCATACACATAACAGGGCAGGATAAGCTGGATGTGATTATGAATCCCGACTCTCACAACCTTCCTATCCGGTTTATACTCGACCAAAGCTCGGTACCTGTCAGCATTTGGTGGGCTGCCTGATACAGAGCGGCACATCATTCAGCCGTGTACCGCCCCCCAGCTAACAATCGCATGGCGGATGCCGCCGAGCACCGGCATAGCACCATGCAGATATCGAAAATCGGATGGAAACGCGACCAACATACCCGCCTCAGGCCGTAGTCGAAAATTGAAGTTGGGGAATATCAGTTCCCCTCCCTCAAAATCCGAATCAAGATAAACCAGTAGGCTGTAGTCACGGTCTTTCGACTTTTTCCAGCGACGTTTTACCGGGTCAATAATATCGCTATCTGCGTGGGGTTTGTAATGAGACCCTTTGGAGTACCGTAATACCTGAGGCGCTTCAATAGCTCGAAACCGACAACAATAAAATGGCTCTAGTTCATCTGCATAAACTCTTCGAACCAGGGCTATGATTTGATCAACCAGCTCCCCCTGTTCAACGATGTCCGTGACCCGTCCACCCGTCACGCGTGAAACATTGGAATCATCTCTGACCTGTGCCCGCTGCACATTGTCTTTCTCGATGATTTTTTTGCCTAACCTTGCAAGACCGTATTTTGCGCTTAGCTGCCGAACAAGTATGCCGGGGGGACAAAGTTCTGAGCGAAACTCACAGATGGGTTCGTTGGCAACGTGGCGCGCATGCTCGGAATCGAAAAACGAGCCCGGAATACGCCCGTTAGCGCGCTCATTCCATAGCGGTGAGGTGGTATCGCCACAGCATTCACTGAACGCTTTACCACTGCCACAGGGACAGTTATCGTCGTCTACCATTGTGCACCTGACCGCAGCGATTCACTACGCACATGAGACTGATAAACCGAACGCAAGGAGGATTCGCAGATGCACTTCCGGCTTCGAACACAGTTTGGCAAACCGATCTTTATTTTCACACTACACAACCAAGGCATGACGGCAGCACCTAGATCAACGGATTCTCTTCAAATCACATTAACCGCTACCCTGCAGCACCTCAAGGTGCGTCGCCACGCTATTGGCCAAGGAGGAGAGCTCATACCCTCCCTCTAGCGTGGATACGATACGACCCTCAGCGCTGCGAACAGCTTGTGCGATCAACTTGCCTGTTATCCAGGCATAGTCTTCCGTTTCAAATTCCAAATGGGCGATGCTGTCCGCTCGATGCGCATCGAAGCCGGCCGAGATCATAATCAGCTGCGGTGCGAATTCGGCGAGGGCCGGCAGCCATTTCTCCTTGGCTGCGAGACGAAAATCGCG
This sequence comes from Pseudomonadota bacterium, assembly GCA_039178015.1. GTDB lineage: Bacteria > Pseudomonadota > Gammaproteobacteria > Pseudomonadales > Halieaceae > JARRPM01. The sequence goes on along the minus strand of JBCDFM010000012.1, from coordinate 16,539 downwards.
TCCGCTCGAACCCGCTGCCAGAGGCAGGTTGAGGATATTTCTCTCCTGACAATCATCGCCAGAGTGGGGATAAAACGGGTGCTGAAAGCTTGAACATACTAGCACCCGATCATCACCTGCAAAAATATCTTGCGTACCGTTGCCATGATGGACATCAAAGTCCACGATGGCTATTCGCTCCAGCTGATAAGCGTTAAGGGCATGTCGCGCGCCCACCGCTACATTGTTAAAAAAGCAAAAGCCCATTGCCCGGCCGTATTCTGCATGATGACCGGGCGGGCGTACTGCGCAAAACGCTGTCTTGGCTTGATCAGTCATTACCAAGTCAACCGCCATGACGGCCGCCCCGGCCGCGCGACGAGCCGCGGCTAGCGTGTGTTCGCACATTGCAGTATCAGGATCCAGCCACACCAGCGCGTCCTCCGGCGCGGTTGCAAACAGCCTGTTCACATAGTCGCTATCATGCACCGCCTCCAGTAAGCTGCGCTCAGCCAGAGGCGCGTCATACCTTGTAAGCGCACGATTCAAACCCATTTGTTGCAGCTGTTTGCCAATGGCCAGCAAACGCGCTGGACGCTCCGGATGCTGCTCACCCATCTCATGTAACAAGCAGTCTTCATGAGAAATAAATGCTGATGACATTAGACTACTCTCTGTTGTCTATCTGGATATTAATGAAGCCAATAACTAGAGGCTGATGTCAATCTCATCACACCAGCAGGTATGGGGGCCGTAGTCTCTAGCAGGCTATACGACCCAGAATAGCGAGCACGCTTGTCTTATCGAGCAGACGGGGAACCGGATATCCATCGCCCTCTTCGATAGCGAGTTTGGCAATCTGCGAAAAATCATCGGCTCTGAGCCTATCAGAACGATCAGCTATGCCGACTTGTGTACGCAAATCCCTGACGGCTGCAACGAAGCGATGAGCAAGTTGTTCATTGCTGCTATCTCTACCCCCTACTCCAATCAACCTTGCCAACTCCGCCAGACGGGGTGCTGCCTCGTGCACACAAAACTCAAGAACATGAGGCAACACCAGCGCATTGGCCAGGCCGTGTGGGATGCCATATTTGCTGCCTAGTTGATGTGCGATAGCGTGAACGTTGCCTACGTTGACCTGATTGATTGCCAGTCCACCGTAGTAGGCTGCCATCGACATTCCCGCCCGGGCATCCCGATTCTCACCATCACGATAGGCCGTCGGAAGATGCTCAAATACCAGCTTTACGGCCATGCGCGCGTCCTCGAGTCTGCTGCCTCTGTCCCAGGTGCCGATGTAGGCCTCTATAGCGTGGGTTAACGCGTCCATTCCGGTGGCTGCGGTAATTGAAGGTGGCAAACCGAGCAACAAATCCGGGTCTAGCGCTACGGCATCCGGTAGCAGGCTCGAGCCTGAAATAACCGCTTTCTGATGCGTTTGGGCATCTGAGATAACCGCACCGATAGTCGCTTCCGAACCAGTGCCGGCTGTCGTGGGTATCGCGAAGAGTCTCATGGTTTCGTGCTTCACCTTGCCAAAGCCTTCCCAATCCTGTGGCGATTCTTCGCTGGTTGCGGAGGCCGCAATGACTTTCGCAGCATCGATAGAAGAGCCACCGCCAACCGCGAGTATTGCGTCATTTCCGTTAGCTTTAGCGACGGCAACACCCGCCGCGACCTGATCGTAGGTGGGGTCAGGAAGCACACCATCGTAAAAAGTCACTTCACAACCGGACGCAGATAGGACCGAGATCGCCCTATCTACTACCCCCAGTTCACGCAACGCTTGATCAGTGACCACCAGCACTTTGCTGAACCCAGTATGAACGATATGGCGACACAGCTGCGCGGAACTCCCACTTCCTGCAAAGGTATGATGCCGATTGCCCGCGGAGAACGCGGCAAGGATCTTAACCAAGGTGAACAACATCGAGTGTTTAATTTTTCGGAAAAATAATGGCATCGCTGCCTCCAAGTCTTGGACCCCTGCGCTTTCGGGACCTAGTGGGTAATCTTAAGTGGCTGAACTTTCCTGACGACCTGCGGTTTGCCCATCACCGCGTGATGCAGTGCGCACTGAGTGCCCGCTCACGGCGAAATTCGCCTATGAAAACAGCTTGCTGTTTTCGCCAGGTTCACAGGATTTGCCAGTCGAACCGCCCGGCACTACCAGACCCTATCCTACAACGAATGTGCAGCCCGCCCTAAAACTTGACCTTTTTTGATCAAAGCTGACCACGCATGCCGGCGCTTGTCCCGGCCGATTGCCCTAACACAAGCCGCTATTTAACAACCGCGCCGAAGCCGGCTTAACCGCTCTTAAGTTGCGCAGCCAGTAGCGTGCGCGACGACTTTTCACCGGATATACTGTCAAACTTCACCTTCGGCGGGTTCATTGTGATGCAGAAGCTGGGCTACTCACGATACCTACCCTGTGTTTCTGATACCGTAGAGAGCTAACGCCCTTTTAGTAACATTAATTCGCGAGGAAAGCGTCCAGAAAGCCCCTTCCTCTTGATCAAAAAAACTGGAGACACCATGAGTTCGGCACCAGAGCAGCGACGTTTTGTCGCGGTGAGTCCAGAGGATCACTCATTATCAGTAGCCGAGGGCCCAGTTCCCAAGCCTGCCAAGACGGAGGTTCTGATTGAGGTCAGTACCGCGGGAATCAATCGTGCGGATCTACTGCAGCGTGAGGGGCTGTATCCACCGCCGGAGGATGCCTCGCCAATAATGGGCTTAGAGGTAGCAGGGGAAGTTATTGCTACTGGCTCCGAGGTCATAAAATGGCGGGTGGGTGACAGAGTCTGCGCTTTGACCCACGGAGGCGGTTATGCCAGTTACACGGTAGCGCCAATGACACAGTGTTTTCCCATTCCGGATAAGCTGGATATGGCACAGGCCGCGGCGCTGCCAGAGGCGCTGCTAACCGTCTGGCATAATCTTTTCCAACGCGGCCAGTTACGTTCGGGGGAGCGGGTTCTGATACACGGTGGGGCAAGCGGTATCGGCACTCTCGGCATCGCTATCTGCCACGCGCTCGGTGCAGAGGTCTATACCACAGCGGGGAGCGATGAAAAATGCAGAGCTCTGGAGGCGAGGGGTGCCACTCGAGCGATAAACTATAAGACAGAAGATTTTGAAGAGGTAATTGCGGAGCTGGGACTACGCAACAAAATCAATGTCGTTTTGGATATCGCGGGAGGTGATTTTATCCAAAAAAACATTAATATCGCTGCGCCGGAGGGCCGCATTGTTTATATTGCTTTCATTCGGGGAGCCAAGGCCGATGTTAACCTTGGCCCAATACTCATGAAGCGCCTGGTACTTACCGGCTCCACGTTGCGGGCACAAAATTTCTCACAGAAGGCGGTAATGGTGGACGAGATTATGGAGCGGGTTTACCCCTATCTGGAAAGCGGCAAGGTAAGCCCTGTTGTGGACAAGATATTTCCGCTGGAACAGGCCGAAAAAGCACAGGAATACATGCGCAGCGGGGCACATATGGGCAAGATCATACTCCAAATGTGAAACTCGCCGCCTTCATTATGGGTCAGACTCTTTGGGTCATTACTGTTTCTTGGGTTCAGCCATGTTCTCGCACCGTCTAAGGCAGGTATCTCTCATCACGATAAGCGCCGCTCTCATTGCCTGCGGCGGTGGAGGTGGCGGTAGTGGTAGTAGCAGCGTAGAAACACCGGTGCCGGTCCCAGCTCCCGACCCGGCTCCACCGCCTGAGCCGCCTTCCCCACCCACACCTGAATTATTCCAAATCAGCGGGACGATCACCGCCTCGAGCGGGCAGGCAGTGGATTCGGATACCAATGATCCCGCCAGCCTGGCGATATCCAATGATTCCATAGCCACGGCTCAGTTCATCTCAAATCCCGTTACGCTGGGTGGTTACGTCAATCAACCAGGCAGCGGCGCTGCAGGTCAATCACAAATCAGCGGTGACACCGACGATTATTTTCGAGTCGACCTGCTAGAGGGTCAGAGGATCACAATGGTCGTAGCCGAGTTTCAGCAAGCTGATGCCGACCTGTTCCTATTAGACACAGAAGGCCGCATTCTAGACTTCTCTATCGAGACGGGGGAGGTAGAAACACTGACTGCGCCCGCCGATGGCAGCTACATCATCAATACATTCGCATTTAGCGGCGGCACCAACTACATCTTGGCCGTAGGTAATCAAACAGGCGCATTGTCACGCGGCGTAGCAGACCTCGAAATCGTCCCTTTTCAGTCCGTGGTGAAGTATCGGCAAACCGATAGTGAGGAGCCGAGCAAGCGCGATGCGCTTCGCTCTAAGCTGCAAACCATGGGCATACTCACTGCAGCGGGCGGACCAGGCCGGGCAAATCTAATGGCGATAAAGCGGGCGCAATTCGGCGACGCCGAGTATCTGGCCCAAGCGGGTAGTGCAGCAGAAAAACTGGTGCGCATTGAAGACAAGGAGCTCAGAGCTCGTGCTCAAACGCTATTGGCAATCAAGAATTTGCGCCAGGATCCAGCTGTAGAGTTCGCCGAGCCCAACTATAGGGTGAGAGCAATGGCTACACCCAATGATGAGCTCTATCCATTCCAGTGGCATTACTCATTGATAGACCTTCCTCAGGCGTGGGATACCACCACAGGCAGTGAGCAAGCGATCATCGCAGTGGTTGATACCGGGATATTATCCGGTCATCCCGACTTACAAGGGCAGCTTGTCGGTGGTTATGATTTTGTGCGGGATCTTAGCAATGCTCGCGATGGTGACGGGATTGATCCCAACCCGGAGGATCCTTTGAGTGGAGGCATTGTTACCAGGGGCGGCTCCCATGGCACTCACGTCGGTGGCACCGTGGCCGCTGCCGGCAACAACGGCATAGGCGTTGTGGGGGTGGCCTACGGCTCTCGCATCATGCCGATGCGCGCTCTGGGCTCAGATCAGTCAGGCACCAGTTACGATATCGAGCAGGCGGTTCGCTTTGCGGCGGGGCTGGCCAACGACTCGGGCACTGTGCCCGCCCAGGCTGCTTCCGTCATCAACCTCAGTCTCGGCGGGGCAGGTTTCAGCCAGGCCAGCCAAAACCTATACCAGCAGGTCTACGAAAGCGGCGTTGTACTGGTGGCTGCGGCGGGCAACGAGGCCTCTACAGCACCTAGCTACCCGGCCGCCTACAGCGGTGTCATATCCGTAGGCGCAGTAGATGCCCTACGACGCAGGGCAAGCTATTCCAATACCGGAGCATCCATTGACATTACCGCACCGGGGGGAGACTTCACCCCAGACCTTAACGGCGACGGTTTACCCGACGGCATTCTTAGCACAGACGGCTTTGGCGATGGCCAGTTCGGCTACACGCCCGAGTTCGGCACCTCCTTCTCAGCGCCTCATGTTTCCGGCGTCATCGCCCTGATGCTGGCGGTTAATCCAAATCTTTCACCGCAGGATATCGATGCATTGCTAATGCAGGGCCAGCTGACCGAGGACCTGGGCTCACCTGGGAGAGACAATGAGTTTGGCTATGGCCTAATCAGTGCTCAAAAAGCGGTCGTCGCTGCTCTAGAAGCTGCAGGTAGCTCGCCAATTGACAACCCATTCCTGGCGGCATCATCGAGCAACTTGAACTTTTCGACGAGTCTCACCTCCCTGGACCTGGAACTGCGAAATGCCGGTCGAGGGGAGCTGCAAGTGCTTTCCGCGACTTCCTCTGAATCCTGGCTAGCAGTAGATGCTGCGGACACGGATGCCTCGGGTCTAGGGCTTTATCAAATTGACGTAGATCGCGAAGGGCTGGATAACGGTGTTTACTCAGCAAGTGTAGCGATAGAGTCTACAGTCAATGATCTGACTGTCGGCATTATCATGTCTGTTGGCGGCAGCACCTCCGCGGACGTAGGTGTGGTTTATGTCCTATTGTATGAGCAGGGTGCCGATGCCGATGAGGCAGTTGCCCAGGCGAGCGCTAGTTCTGACAATGGAAGCTATAACTTCGCTTTTAGCGATGTCCCGGCAGGCCAGTATCAAATCATCGCAGGCAGTGATGCAGACAATGATTTATTGATCTGCGACGCTGGCGAGGCTTGTGGCGCTTGGATTACTTTCGATCAACCTATTTTGCTGAATCTGGAACAGGATGAAACCAACATCAACTTCCCTGTCATTTATCGAGTGAGCTTACCCAATGTCAGCAGCGATACCGCAGCAACAACTCGACGACTAAACTCATCGCCATCACCACTGGAGCGCAGTCGCAACTAGCCCTAACGGCTATTCAAAACGGTAGGCTTCCAACAAAGGTTTGCAGTGATTGAGAGGGAGAGGTGCTCTCCCCGCCCGAGGGCAGGGGGATGGAATAAAGCCTGCCCCGTTTGTTACCGGGGCGGAGAGAACTTACTGCCGGCGCTTCGCAAAGATACCAGACGACACTAGCACTATCGCTTTTTGCGAGCGGCAGTCTTTCTCTTTGGAGCTGCTTTCTTCTTGGCAGCGACTTTTTTCTTTTTAGCTGGAGCCTTCTTCTTGGCTGGAGCTTTCTTCTTCTTGGCAGGAGCCTTTTTCTTCTTGGCTGGAGCTTTCTTCTTCTTGGCAGGAGCCTTTTTCTTCTTGGCTGGGGCCTTCTTCTTTTTAGCCGGAGCTTTCTTTTTCTTGGCCGGTGCTTTCTTCTTCACTGGCGCTTTTTTCTTCTTCACAGCAGCTTTTTTCTTCGCTACAGCTTTTTTCTTGGCTGGTGCTTTTTTCTTAGCTACTGCTTTCTTCTTGGCCACAGCCTTTTTCTTGGCTACGGCTTTCTTTTTCGCAGGGGCTTTTTTCTTCGCCACCACCTTTTTCTTTTTCGCCTTCGCGGCGGACTTCATAACAACCGTGCCCGCCCGTTTTGCTTTTACAGCTTTACGTGCTTCCATGAGTGCATCCCCTCAACATTAACATGTTTAGCTCAACTCTCTCGAACAACGTTGTCATCGCAGACTGCTGTTTTGATCAGCCGAGTCATCCATTCATACTTCAACTTCTAATGATTTGTGAATTACACCAACGCGTATTTCAAATGCCGACAACAAGCTGGACCTAAGTTGCAAGATTGCTTTGCAGACCAGTCACCTTATGACTTCAAACTTAGGCAACCCAAATCACACTGCAATTTTCAAACTCCAACTTATAATACTTGTGCTGTAACGCCGGCAGCTTTGAAAACGCTTTGGCCATATTCCCACGTTTTTATATTCAACCCATTATGCGTATGGGCACTGCACGGCTAGTGTATGCCGAATTAAAAAAAATGTAACGGCTAATTTTTAACCGCAAGCACCTAAATTAGCGAAACTTTTCACAATTTCATGAGCTGAGGTACCTATGAGTTTAGTTTCATCAACCACACAGCGCTCGCGCAATTACTAAGTCAAAAGCGATATGTATTTCACTTTCAGTTCATTCACCTACCCAGTCAGACATAGCTAGATCAAAATTTACCGTGCAAAAGCCTTGCCGAGGCAAACCCACCGACATTACAGCGGGTTCAATATCTGAACTCGATATCATTGATATCCAGACAGTTAAAGTAAGCAAACAAAAACGCGGGCGACAAAAACAAGGGCGTCTTTACTGTTGCCACATGCCGATATCCGCAGCCAATAAATTTCTATGCGTCCTTAACCAACCTTCAGCAAGCCAGCACTGTTTCGTTAAGGAGTCGTGCTAGCAACCGAGAAATTAGGGTGACATTGAGCTAAACTCGTCCTTATTGTCATCGCAAATCGAAGCGACTGGCTGATTTTTTCTACGGAGCGCCCCGGATGAAGTATGACGCGGAAATCCACAGTATAGAGTGCCCCAAATGTGGGCACGGCATGACCGAGGTGTCCTACGGTAGCGACTTAATCATCGATCGCTGCACTAATTGTCGTGGACTCTGGTTCGACACCGGCGAAGCAGAAAGACTAAAAGACAAGTGGATGGGTGAAGCACTGGATATCGGCGATTCCGACATTGGTAAAAAGTGGGACCGCGTGGAAGATATCGCTTGCCCCCGGTGTGGGAAAGACATGTTAAAGGTTTCTGACCCGGACCAGCCACACGTTTGGTATGAAACCTGTACGGAGCACGGCATCTTTATGGATGCCGGCGAATTTACAGATTACAAACACGAGACATTAGCAGATTGGTTTCGCACCCTGCTCAGGGGCGAGCGCTGATCAGCAGAGCACTATCTTTCTTACGTCATCTTGCTTAACCATCGAAAGCATACAGTCGCTTTGCCTGCCACCCTTTTCCCCGCAATCGACTACCATGTGTAGCCAACCCGGAAGCGATAAGTTTGATCCAGTTCTTCTACACCCTCTACTGCACCGGAATCATAGTCCAGTAAAATTTCGCCAGCCGCTTCGAAGTTCCAAAGTAGCGGGAAGGCCAGGCCCATTACCGTGTTAATTACGTAGTCTGAGGTCTCTTCCAGGTTCCAGATACCCCGATTCTGAAAGTACAGCCTGGAGTCTCCGCCCAAATAGTCGCTTGAGGCGTCCAGCGACCATGTCAGAGAGGCGTAGTCATCATCATCTGCGACGAAAAAGTTTTCGTTTACGTACGACACACCAAGCTCGCCAGAGAACGTAAAAACAGGTTCTTCATAAAACTGTCGACCGATATAGGGGCCAACGACATAGCGCAGGTCTAAATCCGTAAACTTGTCGTGTTCTGCAGAAACCTGAAGACCACCGTACAAGGGTCCATCAAAGAAATAATCATATTTACCCTGTGCGAACCATTTTTTTACGGTGCGTTCACCATTTGTCGTATCATTCTCTCCGTTGTAACGCAGGGTGTAGCGATCATCATCACTGCGCCAAACACTCTCTAGGTTGTAGTCCAGCTCATCAGTATCCGTATTACCGCGCTGCGCAGACATGGCGATGCTTGCCAGTCCCGTCCACTTGTAACCCAGGCCTAGCTCCCAGGGCTCAGGATTGACGACCAGTAGATCGGAGGCCGTGTACATTTGTGAAGGGAGAGTCTCGGTATTCAACAACAGCAGTGATTCTTCGATGCGCAGTGGCTGATCCTCAACGACCGTTTCATCCGTTAACTGTATGACTACGGGGTTGACGGTTTTTAGTGATGCGATTTTTTCCACCTCAATAGTCAAAGTGCCAGCGAAGTCGGTATCAATATCGACTGCCCCATCGCGAGCCCCGGTAACAGTGCCCAGAACACGGGAGCCATCTTTAAGCACTATCTCATCCAAACCCGTTGGCGTCTCTTCGCCCTGTGCAAAAACACTGCTCCCGGCACCAAAAGCGAGCACTAGTGCCACTGCCAGCGCAAATTTAACTGTAGCCATAGAGTATTACCTTTTAAGTCATAACCACGAGTAAGGGTAGGGATCCTTCGGGGCGCACATCATATAAGAATCGCTCTGCTCGAGACACCCATGTGGCACAATGCACCACATATCAGCGGATACTCTGGGGCGCTTGGTGTTTGTACAGCTAGCGCATTTAGAACAGTAGCTTTGGCTGATAGACTGAACATACACCAAGCGAGGATCGAACTGTGAGCAATTACGATTACGACCTATTTGTTATAGGCGCAGGTTCAGGTGGCGTAAGGGCGGCACGGATGGCCGCAGGTTTTGGAGCCCGCGTTGCGGTTGCTGAAGATCGCTACATGGGAGGGACCTGCGTAAACGTCGGCTGCGTCCCCAAAAAGCTATATGTCTATGCGTCCGAGTTTGGTAAAGCGTTTGGCGATTCATGTAATTTTGGCTGGCAAAATGCCCAGCCTGAGTTTGATTGGCCTACGCTGCGCGACAATAAAAAGGCAGAAATCTCGAGACTTAATGGTATCTATGACAGCATGCTGGCAGGTGTCGACGTTAAGGTAATCGAAGGTCGAGGCCATATAGCGGATGGACATACGGTCGCTGTCGGCGACCAACACTATAGCGCAGAGAATATTCTTATATCCACTGGCGGCTGGCCACATGTACCTTCCTTCCCCGGAAATGAGCATGTTGTCACCTCCAACGAAGTGTTTGATCTGGAAACATTTCCAAAGCGCCTTGTCATCGTGGGAGGTGGCTATATAGCGGTGGAGTTCGCTGGCATTTTCAATGGCTTGGGGTCAAACGTGACGCAGCTCTATAGAGGCCCTCTTTTTCTCAGAGGATTCGATCATGATATTCGCACCCATGCGGCTCAGGAAATCGCTAAAACTGGAGTCGATATTCGATTTGAGGTCAACGTGGAAGCGATCGAACGCGACAACGGCGTTTTACATGTGACTCTTACCGACGGCACTGTCCTTGAGGCAGACACCGTTCTTTACGCGACCGGCCGCAAACCGAACACTGATGGCTTAGGACTGGAGAACGTGAATGTCGCACTCTCGGATGCAGGCACCATTGTTGTCGATAGCGAATTCAAAACGAGTGAGTCAAACATTTATGCATTAGGGGATGTTACCGGGGGAACCGAGCTGACGCCCGTTGCACTTGCTGAGGGTATGGCCTTTGCACGCAGACAGTTTGGCGGCATCGATGCAATGGTCGACTACCAATTCATTCCGACAGCGGTGTTCTGTCAACCCAATATCGGCACGGTAGGCTACACAGAAGACAGCGCCAGAGAGAAGTTTGGCGAGTTGGAGCTCTATAAATCGACCTTTAGGCCTATGAAACACACCATCAGTGGCCGGCAGGAACAGACCTTCATGAAGCTTATTGTCGATAAAGCGAGTGATCGAGTGGTGGGTGTCCACATGATGGGGCCAGATGCCGGCGAAATTATGCAGGGTATTGCAATCGCACTCAGAGCCGGCGCTACCAAGTCTACGTTTGACTCAACTATTGGCATTCATCCTACAGCGGCGGAAGAGTTCGTCACCATGCGAGAGCCCTGGACGGAAAACTGATGGTTGAATTCGGCCTATTAGAGGCCAGCCTACTTACGCTGGTAGGTGTATTAGCCGGCTTCCTCAACGTGATGGCGGGTGGCGGCTCTCTGCTTACAGTGCCTGTACTGGTCTTTATGGGGCTGCCCGGCCCAGTGGCAAACGGTACTAATCGTATTGCTATACTGGCTCAAAACCTCGTTGCTATCGTCACCTTCCTGCGGATGGGTTTCAGTCAGTTTCGCCTGAGTCTTACGCTCGCTGCCTGCGCCGTGCCGGGGGCACTGGCAGGTGCATTCATTGGTACCGAGCTGGATGGTGTCTGGTTTAACCGCATTCTGGCAATCATTATGGTTGCCGTGATGATAGTAATGCATCTAGACAAGGGCGCAGCGGCGGCCCGAGAAGACCATCAGCCCAGCAAAGCGCAGTTAGTGAGAGGGCACCTGCTCATGGTGGGCGCCGGCTTCTGGGGCGGGTTCATTCAGATTGGCGTAGGCTTCATTCTGATGCCCATACTCAATAAGGCCATGGGCTTGGATCTGGTTCGCACCAATATGCACAAGGTGTTTATCATCGCCGTGTACACAATCGTCGCTCTTGGGGTGTTCGCGAGCCAGGTGCAAATACTCTGGATGGTCGGGCTTGCTCTGGCGCTAGGCAATGCAGTTGGCGGCTATCTAGGCGCACGATTTACGGTGACCAAAGGCGAGAAGCTCATCAAGCTTGTGTTAAACCTGGTACTCATTGCATTTATTATTAAGTTATTATTCCTCCCTTAGTCCGACAGCTAAGGTTGCGGCGGACAAGCTCTGATCCAAACTATTTGTGGCTCAAACAACACTGCATGGCCCATGATCGACGTCCACTCACTATCACGGCGCTATGGCTGTGACCAAGCTGTACAAAACGTGTCGTTTCATATCGACGATGGCGAAATAGTTGGTTTACTAGGGCATAACGGCGCTGGAAAGACCACGATTATGCGCATGCTGAGCGGTTATCTCGAGCCGTCTGCAGGCACCATTTATATTGGCGGATTTAATCTTGCAGTCAACGCTCATAGCGTGCAGTCCACGCTTGGATACCTTCCTGAAAACCCACCGCTATACCCGGATATGCTGGTAGCTGACTACCTGCAATACATTGCCACCATCAAGGGTATTGCGAAGCAGGAGATCATGACTTCGGTTCGTCAAGCTGTCATAGCGACCGATTTATCTGATAAAGCGCTCAGCAAAATACAGACCTTATCGCGCGGCATGAAACAACGTGTCGGTGTCGCGCAGGCGATATTAGGTAAACCAAAACTCCTGATCCTGGATGAGCCTACTAGTGGCCTTGATCCGCAACAAACCGATCAGATGCGCAAGCTAATCCAGCGGATGTCGCGACAGGCTACCATTATATTGTCTACACATATCATGCAGGAAGTCGATGCTATCTGTGACAGGGTCCTGATGCTGCGAGCGGGAAAGCTCGTCTTGGATTCTCCCCTTGTAGAGCTGCGGCAGACCCACTCGCTGCTGTTGCGAACAGACGATGCCTCCGAGAGGTTCCAGGGTTATCTCAAGCAGTTGCCTCAGGTCGCGTCTGTTCAACAGCTACCGGACAGCGAGGGATACAGCAACTACCTGCTGGCTCTACACGACAACGCAGACATGGACACTGCAGCGAGCAACGTCACGCGCTGCGTATTGGAGGCACAGGCAAATTTGTATCAGCTACAGCCCATGGTCCAGGGTCTGGAAGCGATCTTTCACGATAAAAACAGTGACTAGTCGCGTATTCATCCCGAAGGGACACACGCCATGAGCTTCTCAGTGGGGGTAGCGCGACGTGTAGCGCAAAAAGAACTACTGCTTTTTTTCAGCTCACCCGTCGCCTGGTTATTCCTAATCAGCTTTAGCGCTGCGACGTTTTTTATTTTCTTCTGGATAGAAGCCTTCTTTGCGCGCAACGTTGCCGACGTCAGGCCTTTGTTCGAGTGGATGCCCGTTTTGCTGATATTCCTGTGCGCCGCTCTCGCCATGCGCAGTTGGAGTGAGGAGCGTAGAGCCGGAACCTTGGAACATCTGCTCACGCAGCCAGCCAGCCCCTGGCTTTTCGTTCTCGGCAAATTTCGGGCCTGTCTGTTCATGCTCGTGCTTGCCCTAACCGCCACAGTGCCGTTGCCCGTTTCAGTTTCACTCATGGCAAATCTCGATTGGGGCCCAGTCGTGGCAGGGTATTTGGCGACAGTCCTGCTCGGCGCGACCTACCTGAGCGTTGGGCTGTTCGTTTCATCTAGAACCGATAATTCAATTGTCTCGTTAATTGTGTCCGTAGCTCTTTGTGGTGCACTCTATATTGCGGGCAGCCCACTGCTTACAGATTTTTTTAATACCCGAACTACAGAACTTCTTCGCTCTATCGGTACCGGCGCGCGTTTTGAGAGCATTACACGTGGCGTACTCGATGTCCGGGACCTCTGGTACTACCTTAGCCTGACCATCGTCTTCCTGAGCCTCAATGTCTTTTCACTTGAACGTCATCGCTGGTCCGGACACAGTACAACCCGACGTCATCGCTACTGGCGCCTGCTGACCACTTTAATCGTTCTAAACTTGATACTCTCCAATATATGGCTTTCGCGACTGGACACCTGGCGGCTAGACCTGACACAGGGTCGCGTTTTTACCATCTCAGAACCCACCTACCATTTTCTTGAGCAACTGGAAGAACCGCTGCTGATCCGCGGTTACTTTAGTGCTAAAACACACCCGCTACTTGCACCACTCGTACCGCAGTTAAGAGATTTGGCTGATGAGTACGCTGTCGCCAGTAAAGGAAGGGTGCTCGTCGAGTTCATCGATCCCGCCGACTATCCAGAGTTGGAAAAAGAGGCAAACGAACGCTTCGGTATCCTCCCTGCGCCTTTTCAGATAGCCGATCGCTACCAAACAGCGCTGGTCAACTCCTATTTCAATATCCTGATAAAGTACGGCGATGAGTATCAGACGCTTGGATTTCGTGATCTCATCGAGGTGCGAACCGCTGCTAACGACACTGCAGATATTCTCCTGCGCAATCCTGAATACGACCTGACTAGAGCGATCAAAAACGCATTGCAGAACTATCAAATGGGTGGCGGTTTGTTCGACAGGATAGCGCAACCGGTGGAGCTCATTGCCTACGTGTCTGCGGATGATTACCTGCCTGATCCGCTTCGGGCATACAAGCAGTCTATTCAAACGCAGTTGGAGGATGTCGTTGTTCGCTCAGGCGGTAAATTCAGCGTGAGATTTATTGAGCCAGAGGACCGAGACGGTGCGGTTGCAAAACGCATCTTAGATCAGTGGGGTTTGCGCCCTATGACGACACAGGCGGATCAAGACCAGACATTTTACTTCTATTTGACGCTTGCTGATCAAAATCAGGTGGTGCAGCTGCCCATGGGCGAATTCAATCCCAAGGACTTTAAGATGATTCTGGATACCGGCCTGAAGCGCTTTGCCGCCGGCTTCACGCGCACGGTTGCTCTGTCAATGCCAGAAGTCAGCGATCAGATGGCAAGGCATCACCTTGGTGCCCCAACATTCAACAATCTGGAGACTGCACTTTCAGTAGATCACAACATCAGACTCGAAGATTTAGAAGATGGCGCTGTCACCGCAGAGGCTGATGTTTTGGCAGTCCTCGCGCCTCAGAAATTGAACGAAGCATCGTTGTTCGCAATTGATCAGTTTCTCATGCGCGGTGGCACTGTTGTTCTCGCAACGTCTCCATTCAGCGCACAACTAAGTGACGGCAAGCTGGAGCTTCAGGATTGGGACAGCGGATTGCAGGACTGGCTAATAAGCCATGGTCTATCGATTGGAAATTCTCTGGTGTTGGACAAACAAAATAGCCTGTTTCCCGCTCCAGTTGTGCGCGATGCTTCCGGACATCAATTTCGCGATGTACAGATGTTGGACTATCCCTACTTCATCGATCTCCGTAAGGGAGGTCTGTCGCACCAGCACCCGATTACCAGTAATTTACCGCAGCTGACCATGGCCTGGGCATCGCCTATTACGGTGACGCGACAACCGGGCACACGGCTCACAACCTTGCTAACGAGTTCCCGAGAGTCCTGGTTGAGCGATAGCATGCATATCACCCCAGTGCTCGACACCGCGGGCTCACGCCTTTATGACAATGCCCAAGGCCAGTTCGCAACTCACAAACTGGGCGTGATACTTCGAGGGCGATTTCAGTCTTATTTCGAGGAAGTACCGTCACTGCCTAACAGCCGGCCACGTAGCTTGATCTCGAAGGCCTCAGAAGCCGCCAGAATAGTCCTTTTCAGCTCCAATGACTTTCTCGACGATCAAGTCCTACGAGCACAGGTAATGGCCAGTGGTACTCAGTATTTGGGCCCTGTAGAGCTATTTCTCAATTCGGTGGACTGGGCAATACAAGACGACGAGCTGCTTAGCATACGATCCCGCGGACACTTTAATCGCACGCTGCCTCCCATGGAGGGCCGCGCCCAGGCTATTATTGAGGCGTTAAACTACGCCCTTGCGGTGATTTGGCTTTTGATCATCGCTCTCTTATTCTGGCTCAACAGGCGCGCCCGCCTGCGCCGCTATCGCACCGGACTTAACCTGTGAAGCGCGGCATTATCCCGCTAGTACTGATACTGTTAATACAGTGTACGCTGATAGCAACGGTTTTTTGGTCAGGAGATGGTCCAGACTTTGCGAAACCGCCACCCCTGTTACCCTTCGGTTTGCAGCAGATTGATACCGTTTACGTGGGTGATGAGTTCGACAATGAAACGGTTCTGACAAGGGTGGGAGAGCGCTGGTCATTACCCGAATTGGAACACCTGCCGGCAAGCAACGATATGGTTAATCAGTTGCTGAATGCACTGGCGTCGGACGATGGAGCCTGGCCGCTCGCAGATTCAGTCTCCGCCAGGCAGCGCTTTCGAGTGGCTGCATATCATTATCGCAGACGTATCGAATTGCGCGGCTCAGGGGAAGAGCTCGCCGTTGTATTCCTGGGTACCTCGCCGGGTTTCCGGAAGATTTATGCACGAAACGCCGAGCAAGATGGGATCTTCAGCCTGCGTTTCAATGCTCAGGCAGCGCCGGGTCGTGATGGGCAGTGGTTGGATAAGAACCTGCTGCGAGTCCGCACACCGCTGCGTATTAACGCAGACATGTATAGTCTGGAGCGGCGCGGTGAACAATGGGTTTCCGGCATGGGCTTAAAGCCTGATTCGCTCGAGCTGGCGGCACTGCTGGATACACTGCGCAATCTGCAAATCGACGGTCTGGCTTCAGCGGACATGCAGCGCGACCTCTCGGTGGCGGAGGCTGACCTGATACTGCAGATAACAAGTCTGGCGGGTGACATCACGCTGGAACTATTCGAGATGGAAGGCGAACACTATATACATAGCAGTGAATACCCCCTTTTCTTTGCAATCAGCGCTTACGAGTATGATCGCCTCGTCGGGATAGATTATGGATTGATCTCCGGGGAATCAGCTTCGAGCTCGTCGATGCTAATCCAAGGGGGTAGCTGATGACGACGGTTATCGCGCTTTGGATCCGCATGTCCGCCACATAACAAGAGCTCAGCTTTTTAGCTTTTTAGCTTTTTAGCTTTTTAGCTTTTTAGCTTTTTAGCTTTTTAGCTTTTTAGCTTTT
>JBCDFM010000011.1:0-33062 GCA_039178015.1 Pseudomonadota bacterium | reverse complement strand
GGATCGGCCAGAGTGTTTTGGAATAAAACAAGAATATTATTTCCTTTTTTTACTATATATATCAATTACTTAAGTAAATATCGGTCAAGTGTATCCGCGACAACAGAAGAGAAGAGTATATGAGTCAAGGCGCCCCGCCCTTCTTTGATAATCAAAACGGCATTAGTGGAGAGGTCGTGCAGCACATAATCGACCTTATGCCTGCACTGGATTCGAAACACCGAGAGATACTTTCTTTTATGGCCCTGGCAGGACAAAGTGATGGCACTCATCGCAGCATTCAAGAGATCGCCGACTATATTGGTATCAAGCCCCCAGCTATTCGCAACCGCTTAAAAGTGTTGGTGTCTGCTGGAATCGCCGAACACCACATGATTTCCTACGAGGGTTGCCGGCGACCTGTCTCGCTCTTTCGGTTAAGGTTGCCTGAGCTCTCTAAGCTAGCGACGGCACTAGATACGACTGAACCCAGCCTACCTACCCTGCCAGAGTCACATGAGATACATACATTTTCTAATGAACTTTTTTCGGCAATAGCTCGAGATGAAAACCCGTTTTTCGTGGACAATCTTTTCTGTACGGTATTGTTCAGCGCCCTACCCGTCTCTAGGAAACTCACTTATGAGCCTCTCGATGTAACCGTCGATTGGTATGGTCAAAACGTGCCGGTTACTCTCCGGCCGCTAGCTGAACGACCTGTCTGCAAGGCAGAGGATCTAAGATTTTATATTGGCCTAATCACCTATCTCTCCGAGCTGGTACAGAATGAAGGCGTCCCGAGGAATGTTCTAGACGGAGGTGCATGGACAATCAAAATCAGTGATGTGTTGAATGTCATGGGTTTACCAACGTCAGGTGGGAATACGAAAACTGCTTTGGCTTCGTTTGAGCGGCTCGCATCAACAAACATTGAGCTCGCGTCATTACCCGAAACGGTTATGGAGCGCTATGGGTTTGAGCATGCCGAACAGGCATTTCAAGCACTGGGGAATTTTGGTATCTATCAGAAAACCGCCAAAGTAAACAAATCAACATTCATTACTTTTAGTTTGCCACCGACGATCAACGACAGCTTGATCAAGTACGGTCGCGACTTCTTTAAGTTATCTCCAAACGCACTGCGATACAACGAAGCATATTTTCTTCGGATACATCTTTGGGCCAAGAGGCGTCTTGGGCAAAACATTAATGCCAAAACTATTGATCATCGAAGAGCATGGAAGGAGATTTCGCCAGGTATCGCATTTAAGGAGCATCTGAAAAGATTTAACGATGTAATTTGGAAGTTCGTTGACTACGTGGATTCTCTCGTCTTCGATGAAGTGATTACCGAGATCCAAGGAAATATGCTAGTGAGTAACAGGCCTTCACGAGCTAAAGATACTGGGAGTGTCACGAATGCGACTATCAATTTATTCGGATATATTCTTAGGATCACGGATACGCATATACATATCACCAGGGATATATCGGATCCGTATGTAGGGATCGGTCGAGACAGTGTAGTGCTTACAGGAAAAGAACATCCAAAAAGGATTTCCTCTGTCCGCTAGTTTGCTTCTAAGGTAAACGGCTAGGTCATTCGTAGCGAACGGAAGATTGCGATTCATTTATTAGTTACAACATCTCGTTGATTCTAGAGGGTAGGGGACGTCCTACATCGCGACCTGGTGACAATACTCTGCAGTAGGTGCCTAGGCGATTCTGTGATTAGAGATTGGTAATTCGTGTGCTAAAGATATGGAGCTGAGGGCGTCTTTGTTACAAATCCGGTTTACTGATTTGCGTCTGTTTTTAATTACGAATCTCTTTCAACGTCTGCGCTATAGATATTTATAGTAATTTACTAATGGTGTAAGTATTGAATATTGATATTATATATGTCGGTGCATATCGTATTGATTCTAAAAGGTATTTCTGATTTTTTCTTACTTTAATTACGAGTTTAGAGAGATTAATTACGAATACATAGGCGTTAATTACGAGTTTGTCGACGTATATTACGATTTGTATCAACAGACTTACTATGCTCGATGAACCAGATTTTGCGCGATATTTCGTCAGTTGAGCTCGATATCCGTGTTTGCTCCCAACTCAGACATCAGTGTATTCGCACCTGATTTGCCATCCAATCTGATTGATACAGTACCGCGGAGTAGGGTGTCCGTCTCGATTTGCCCTTCTAAGTTTCTTACCACATTGATGAGTTCGGACAGGCTGTGGTATTGCATTTCGACACGACCTGTCTCCCGTGCTTGATCAAACGTGACAGCAGTAGGGGCGCCGTATTTTTCAGAAAGTGCTTTCTCTTGATTAGCGAGATCGCCGAGTGATTGGGTCGATTTGCTCTTGCTTGAACGAATCAGTTTAGGGGGCTGATAGTCGGGATTGATGAGTTGGTAAAGGACTCGTGAGGACATTTTGCCTCTGGCAGCCCGGGTCGCGAGATGCACTTGCCGTTGTGGCGAAGGTTCTGCCAGTAAAAATTTAGCGCATTGCGCATTGAGCAATCCCTCCTGAAGTAGCTCTCGGCTTTTTGGTTGCAAGCCCCGCAACAGACGTAATCGATTAGATAGAGTAGGGCGCGCGATACATAAGGCATCCGCCAACGCTTTAATCGTCCATGTTTCTCCGCGTTGGCTGAAATGTTCCAGCGCAGACTGAGCGGCAGCAGCATAGAGTAGGGGGGATGTGGTTACGCCCGCTGACTCGTGATCCTGGCTGGCATACTCAATCGCGTAGAACGCTGCATCCGCTTGATTGCATTCAATGACGCCGAGGGGAAGCGACTTGGCGTGCGGATAGGCATCAGGGTGAGTGAAAGCTGCAACGCGTTCCCATCCCAACAACACCTCATAGATATGCCCCTTTTCAGGATGCGTTACAGGTCGCGCTATGACAGTGCCAGGAGGCGCTCCAACCTCTATTGCATGATCGATCAGCGCGTTTCGCTGAGCGTCTCTCACGTTTGCTTGGATAGCGTACGGTGCCCGTATGACCTGAGATCTGTTGATGGTCTGGATGGAGGGGGCAAGCGTTCGTACTAGCCTTGTCCGCCTTTCTCGGTTCCGAAATCTGCTAGGGCTTGTCATTGTATAAATTAAGCGTTCCTCGAGGAACGGCTAGCTTACCATATATCAATGCAAACCGACTCTATGCCAAATCGTCGTCCAGTAAGGATAGTCGGAGAGGCGCCGTATGCGCATGAATGTAAGCGTTCGCTTTCGCTACTCGTGAGGTAAGGAAGCTAACTTTGTAGCTACGGCCGTATCGCGATTTCTGCCGATATGCGCTTTAAAGGAATAGCTATTATCGAGCGGCACGCATCAGAGGTCTGAACAGTCTGGTTATGTGCAGGGGAGGGTGGAGCTATCAGATGTCAGTTCGCAGCGTATTGCGAATTAGCCGCTCTACTCTTGGGATGGGTCCGTAGTCTTGTCAGCAACGCCCTTTGGTTCGCTGCGAATGGATCGCTCAACTAAGCACCATTCCTGAAGGGCATTCATGCAGCGCTGCGAAAGACTAGTGTCCGGATATCGTCGGACATACTCAATCGCTTCAAGCAATGTACCGCTTTTTATCCCTTTATCCCGAAGACTCTCGCTTATCAGGTTTACTGAGCAGGACTCTTCAATCTCGCAGCCCAGCGAACTGGCATAACGCAAATACTGGTCTGTCGTTGTAAAAAGAAGAGGTCTTTCACCCTCGTCTGCGGGCAGAACAATCCTAGCTTCGGGCCAAAATACTAACGTACTCTGGCAAAAGCGGAACGAATCGCCACCGTAATTGAATCTGAAACTATTGAGGGCCACAGTTAAATCGCAGACAGTCTCTTTTCCGAATGCGCTTACGATAACAAATTGCTACCAGGCGAATCACTTCGACGAGGCCTGGCCCAGAAGTTCAGACACACAATCTGAAGAGAGACACTGCCGTGCTACCTCAAAGCAACAATTTTCTGATATTGGCAATAATCATGAACTTTCTGGTTAGATCCAAGACCGGTTTATCATCATCCAACCCTTGGTTTTCTCCTTGTCCTATTTTGACATGATTGCCTTCTTGGGACTAATATAGTCCCATATGGTTCTGGAGTGACATCATGCCAGTACGACAAAAAAGGCGTCCCAGCGGGTCCCGACGAGCTCGCGCGACGGGAAGCAAAGCACGAGGACGAGAGGCTCCTCTCGACGAGCGTGCACCCAAAAGTCATGGCAGGGTATCCGCTAAGACATTAAAGGTGCGAGCAGCACAGCAAGCGTCGCGAAGCAGCCCTGCCTGGTTTCTCGGTATTCGCGAGGTAGATTCGGCCCGACTCACGCAACTCGTCGCCGACGGCCTCTCGTTTGAGGCGGCGGCACAGTTGGCCGACAACCTGGATATCCCGGCCAGCGAACTCACGAGTGACTACGTCCATATCCCCAAGCAGACCCTGAGTCGACGCAGAGCTACCGGTAAATTCACTACCGACGAGTCCGATCGCCTGGTACGTTATGCGCGAATACTTAAGCACGCTACCGACATGATGGAGGGGGACCAGGCGGCTGCGAACCGTTGGCTAAAGACGCCCCAAACGTTACTCGAACAGTGCACGCCAATGGAATACGCCCGAACAGAGTCAGGTGCAGCCGAGGTGCAACAGCTCATCGGCAGGATAGAGGCCGGTGTCTATTCTTGATGATGTTGGCCTGCCGCATTTGTAAGACCAAGTACTCCGGCAGTCATGAAGAGATGTTCTCGGGCGCGGGGGCAGCAAGCCACGGGGGACGCTGGAATTCAAAGGGCCGACCCATGGTCTATGCATCGGAAAGTCGGGCACTGGCGACCCTGGAGTTGATAGTGCATTTGAAACATGAGCCTGCACTTGAAGCGTACAGTGTGTGCGAGATCACTATCCCAGACAACCTGTGTGAGACGGTGGAGATGGAGGATCTGCCTGCTGGATGGAACGAGCATGTATTGAACCCGCTTATCGCCCAATCCTGGGGTGATCTTTGGCTGGCAACGGGGGTCACGCCTGCCGTGAGGGTCCCGTCCGTCGTGATACCACCAGAAAACAACGTCTTGCTTAATCCCAACCATGATGCGTTTGCGCAGTTAGACTTCGGACCGATAGAACCGCATGCCTTCGACCCGAGGATCAACGGGTGAGCGTTCTCCTAGAGGCCACTGACGATGTCTTGATGTGTCCAACTCATAACATGTCTACAGGGCTGTGAGTGCCGGCACGATGACGACCCACCACGTGCGTATAAATCTCTGTCGTCCGTAGGTCTGCATGCCCTAGTAATTCCTGAACGGTTCGGATATCACTACCACTGCGCAATAGGTTTGTCGCAAACGAGTGACGAAACGTATGCGCCGTCACACGTTTGTTGACCCTGCTCGCGCGCACCGCCCGCCGTAGCTGTTTTGCATATGCTGTCCCATGCAGATGATGACGACAGATGTAGCCGTCTATTGGATGTTGGCAGCGCGTACTGGACGGGAAAAGATACTGCCAGGCAAAATCTTTGAGTGACGCACCATACTTGCGCTTAAGAGATGTATCAATCGACGAGTATCCATAACCCTCCAAGAGGTCTTCTTCATGCAGGCTCCTCATGTCTTCAATTTGATGCTTGAGTGGCTCAATCATCGAATCGGGCAGCAATGTGTATCGATCTTTTCCGCCTTTGCCGCGAAAGACAAAAATCGACTTGTTAGCAAAGTCGACGTCTTTCACCCTCAACGCGAGAGCCTCCTTGATACGAAATCCGCACCCGTAGAGTAAGGCAGTGATGGTCCAATACTTACCGTCGAGATGACCCAGTATGGATTTGATCTCTGCGGGGGAGAGCACTGTGGGTAGATTTCTAGGTCGCTTCGCAAAGCCATACTTGAGATCCTCTATTTCACGTCGCAGCACATGTCGATACATGAAGACCAGCGCACAGAGCGCTTGATTCTGTGTAGCTGCGCTGACCTTGCGTGTTACGGCGAGGTAGTTGAGAAAGCGCTCGATCTCTGCATTTCCCATCTCCCCCGGGTGCCGCCTGTCATGGAAATAGATGAAGTGTCTGACCCAGTACAGGTAGGTTTTTTTTGTTCTTAAACTGTATTGTCTCGTGCGGAGCTCCGCTCTGACGGTTTCAATAAAGGGAGATTTGCCCATTATGCACCTCATATACTGTATATATATACAGTTATAAGCGCAAATCAGTAAATAGGGCAAGTTAGGGTCTCATGAGTACACAATGTGCAGGGCTTCGTTTTACCTGTTCTTTTTGGCTAGCTATCTGATTTATAAGGTGTAATGTAAAAACAAGTGAGTGCATAGAAGACCCGGATGAGGTCCTATGAACACCAGTGGCTTCTGTTCACCGGTAGTGCCTCGGTGAGAGATATCTTGTAAAGGGTTGATTGAATTGACAAAAAGGCTTTAAAACGATGGCCAGATTTACTGAAAACTCTGCGGCCTCAACGAAATTCTGCCCAATATACTGTTACATGCCGTAGTGAGCGCTTCTACCCTTCTTCGCTACCCAGGTCTCCTCTTCTCCGTGATAGCGTGTGCTCTAATTCCGATTGTTGTTTTCTGGCTGGGTCCGGCCCTGGAGATGTCGCGCCGGGGAGAGGGAGCGGTAGCAGGGCCGTACCTACGCTTACTGTTGGCTCTCGTGATAATTGCAATCGCTTTCACGGCAGTAGTCGGCGTCGCGAAGAGTGTCGCAGAATCTCGCAATCGTATTGGCTTCTTTAGCGTCTCTGGTTCACTATTTGGTTCGGTTGCTCTTATTTGGGTGCTTGGGTTCTATTATGGGTACTTTAGTCAGGCTAGCATGTAACAAGGCCAGGCAGTGCGCTCCCTCCGGTCGCCGGACGCCCAAACCGCTGCGCGGTCTGTGCGCCCGCTGCTGGCGGCGTTATGCGTCAAAGATGTAGAGGCGCATACTTGCAAATTAGGCACCTCATTTTATTGCGCCTTATCTTCCTCTCTGTCATTTTCAGTCTTGCAGCGTTTGCCACTGCCGGTGAACCATTGATATGGCCTGTCGATTCAACTGTCGCCACCCCAGATCTACTCACTGAAAATGATATTCACATCGACTTAATAGAATCCGGCCATATGTGTAAGGCTAGTGTTCTGGTCCAAATATACGGCTTACCTTTAGAATTCAGAGATAAGCCTCTGAAGATGATACTTTTCACTACGAAGGACGAGGGAAAGATATCTGCTCAGTTTGATCTGCATTTCGGAAAGAAAGGTGCAATAGAGTTTTGTGTTACAGAAGAGCAGCTCGATAAGTCAGAGATTGAATTGCTCTACGCCTCCAGAATAGGAAAGAGTAGTTTGATAATATCTACGTTCGAGCAGAGCCCATCTAGGCCGAATTAGATTTGTAAATGAGCATGGTGCCCTTAATCAAATGGATTATCTTACTCTGAGGATGACCTTGAGATCGCATAACAAGGTGCAGCACAGCGCTGCTATCGCAGCTCGGACGCCAAACCGCTGCGCGCTTTGTCGCCCGTGTGCACGGCGTTAAGTGGCATCGAGCATGTTCCATCTATTTAGCCTGTTTGGAGTTCAACTGGGTCTAGTTGTTTTCGCATTCATGCTCTGGAGGAGGACTTCGACTCCCCTTTGTTTGGTTGCGTATGTTAGCTTTCTTGTGCAGTTACTGCTGTCCGTCGCCACGTATTACCTTCCTCTAACACTTGGTGCTACTGGTTTTGAAGAAGTGGAGTCTCACCCTTGGCTCTTGCAAACAATGCTCATGCTTGGCCATATTGGCATGGTCGCTGTCTGGGTTGGCCTAATATCACTCATTATTTTCGCGTATAGGTTAAACCGCCGTGATTTTGACACCACTTAACAAGTCAAGGTTGCCGCTTCGCTGGGACGGTCAACCCTCTGCTGCGCTCCGGGCTGCCCGCCCCAACTTGCAGCGTTAGCTTCATGTAGCCAGAATATATGTTCAAGTTACTCAATGTTGAAAATAGAGTAGAGCTAGCTCTATCGATCGAGGGCTACCAGTTTCCGGATAGCCCAAAGGATGACTGGTGCTTTGTCAAAGTCATAGTCAACCAGGACAACAATTCTTTTGAAGCTATCGATCCTGCTCTCGAGACTACAGACCTGTTGAGGACTCTCGAATGGTTCAGGTGTCTGGCGAAGAGAAAGTTACCGCGCTATGCAAGGCTATCCTTCACAGAGCCTTGTTTGGAATTTGAGTTTCTTGCCTGTAAAGAATATTCGGTCAGAATATCAGGCCGTCTAAGTCGTGAGCTGAAGCCAAATTTTGATCTTAAGCAGTTTGGTTTACCGCCATCCGAGTGGAAGGTGGTTTTTGAACTAGGGGCAAACGAATTTGAAAAAGTTATCTCCGGTATCGAAGCTAAGACTCTACAGTACCATGTCAGAGCTCAAAGCTAGAAAAGCGCTTCTGTCGGATAAATTTTTCGCTGCTCTCCAAATTTGTCGCGGAGCGCACCATTAAGTTTCGGGACTTCGAGTGAAGTACGGTGTAAGGCTTGTTGGGGAGAACTACGAAGTCCTACTCGAGGGGCAACACCAGCTGCTTGGTTTCTACACAACTAGGTTTGTGAAGGCAGCCTCACCCGAAGAGGCAGAGATTAAAGCTGTAGATCTCGTGCGAAGGGATTCGCAACTGAATGAGATAATGGTTTCCGAGCCGCAACAATCTGCAACGCTTAGCGTGGATGAGATGTGGCGGGAATCGTGGTGGAAACGCCTAGGAGGCAAGGGGTATAGTTTTTTCGATATGTGCTCTGATCATGAAGAAAATTAACAAGTACCTGCAGTGCGGCCCTTCGGGCACGGACGCTAAAACCGTTGTACGGTTTTGTCTCCGCTGCAGTGTGCGTTGTACATCCTTTGCTCTGTGAAAATACGCCCGTCTAGCGTTGATGATGTTCCGATTCTAGCTGAGATGAACTTTCAGTTAATCCAAGACGAGGGGCATCGAAACGCTATGCATGTTTCAGAACTCGAGGATAGGATGTCTTCTTGGCTCAGCGCGGACTATAGTGCGGCCATCTTTGAAGATGGGCCTCAGTGCTTGGGTTATTCGCTTTGGCGAGATGAACCTCAGCACATCTACATCAGACAGTTCTTTATTCAACCATCGCATCGTAGAGAAGGTATCGGATCTAGTGCGATGGATGTTTTAAGAAAAGAGTACTGGCAGGGGCGAAGGCTTCGCTTGGAAGTCCTAATCGATAACACCCGGGCGCAGGCTTTCTGGCACTCGGTGGGGTTTAGTGACTATTGCATCGCTATGGAGAGTACGGATGCATAACAAGTCAGGATTGCGGACGGTGTACCGCCGTGAACTTGTACCACTTTAGTGTACAGTAGAGCACCTCGACGAGAAAAACCGGGAACGCTACCACTTAGGAGAAGAAGTGGTAAGTGGATTGAACCCAAGGTCACACCCGACAGGACCCCAAAAATTTATGATATTGCGGATAATCATGAAAAACTCGTTCAAAGCAACCCCATAAGTGTTCGCTATACTATCGATAGACTGTAACCTACAAACCCGCGAGCTTATCGCTCACCGACGCGGCGCCTCTCAAACTTATTTCACATACGGGCGCCGCTGTCGAACCCCCGAGTATATCAGGTATACCCTCGATCACTTTCTTC
The DNA here is from genome assembly GCA_039178015.1 of Pseudomonadota bacterium. Classification (GTDB taxonomy): domain Bacteria; phylum Pseudomonadota; class Gammaproteobacteria; order Pseudomonadales; family Halieaceae; genus JARRPM01. Next base: position 23,407 of record JBCDFM010000011.1, on the reverse strand, counting down.
ATCGCAGTCAAATTCGACCCCGTTTCGCCAATAGTCGCTTTAGCTTACCCAGCCTATTCTGGATCGATGTCGAGAAAGACTTCTAGGACCCAGTGCTAAACTTTCGTTTAGCATGCATTGGCCTTTTGTCCAATTGAGTCAGCCATCGAGACTCTCTAGGCTTTATCCTTAATAATCAGAGCTGCTGTATTCCTAAGGGGGGTCAAGTCAACACGTTTTGTGGGTCGGGGGCCGATCGACGGTGTTTTTGTCTCGAATAACTTGGTTTTGCATCCCAAATTGCGCTTTGTTTTTCGGTTGTGAGGCATAAACCACCCAAGGCCACCGGTCATCAAGACATGGCACGTAATCTCTAAGAATTGGGCTCTGCTCAACCAACGCGACCAATTGAATGTAAGCCCTACTGAATAGAAGGCCAGAGGACCTATGAGCGTAGACGTAGTTTCTAAGCAAGTGGGCGGTTTATTAGATTGAAGCTATAGTCGAGACTGCAGATAGCATATGCACATAAAGTCATGTAGGTTGAGTTATATTGGTCAATACCCAAGGCCAGTTCGCTTCAAAATAACTCGGCATTGATATACAAAAGAATGTAAAAGCGCGCCAACTGGGGGAAAGCTGTACGTGGTGCATCAAGATGTAAATGGATAGCGGCCTTAACGCGTTGGCGTTGATCGCGCAGCTCCATCAAAAACCCGTAGATTTGAGGCAGCTCCACCATGAGTTTGCCAACCCTGATCGCGATTGTGATCCGGAAGATCTACTACGGGTTGCGAAAAAGCTAGGTTTTCGAGCCAGCAAGTCATTGCTGAAAACTGAGGAACTAGCAGATGGCCTGCTGCCTCTGATATCACGTGAGCGCAACGGTCGATTCTTTGTTGTGGCAGCGCAAAAGCGCTCACCCGACGGGCACACGCACTACATTGTTCAACGAGCCGGGGAGGTCAAGCCGGAGTCGCTAAGTAGCCAGCAGCTCGGCGAGCTTTCAACTGGAGAAGCGCTATTGCTTACGCCGCGTAGTGCAAGCGGTAGCGCAGCTCGAACGTTCAATATCAATTGGTTCATCCCTTCGCTGGTCAAATACCGCAAGCTATTCGGCCAGGTCATCGTCGCCTCGTTTTTTCTCCAACTCTTTGCCCTGGTCACGCCGCTGTTCTTTCAGGTGGTGATGGACAAGGTGTTGGTGCATCAGGGCTTTACCACCTTAGATGTGCTCGCCTTTGGCTTTGTGGTTGTTGTCGCCTTCGATGCCATCGTCGGTGGACTGCGCAACTACCTGTTTAGCCACACCACCAACCGGGTGGATGTGGAACTGGGTGCGAGGCTATTCCATCATCTGGCGAGCCTGCCGTTGGCCTACTTTGAAACCCGTCAGGTTGGTCAAACCGTCGCCCGGGTACGTGAGCTAGACACCATCCGCAACTTTATTACCGGCACGGCACTGACACTGGTGATTGATCTGGCCTTCACCTTCGTTTTCTTCGCCGTGCTATGGTACTACAGCCCCACGCTGACCTGGATCGTATTGGGGTCTTTACCGTTTTATATCGCGCTCTCGGTATTCATCACCCCAATCCTAAAACACCGCCTGGATGAGAAGTTTCGCCACGGGGCCATTAATCAGTCGTTCTTGACGGAAACCATCACTGGCATGCAAACGGTGAAGACTCAGGCCATCGAGCCCCAGATGCAGCGCCGCTGGGAGGATCAACTGGCCAACTACGTAACGTCGTCTTTCCGTGCGCAAAACCTAAACAACATCGCCAATCAGTTTGCCGGCTTTGTCAGCAAGATCACCACGCTGCTCATTATTTGGTGGGGCGCCCATCTGGTGATAGCCGGCGCGCTCACCGTGGGCCAACTGGTAGCCTTCAATATGATTGCGGGGCGGGTGACCGCCCCGATCCTAAAACTGGTGCAGCTGTGGCAAGACTTCCAGCAGGCGGGTATTTCCCTGAAACGCCTGGGGGATATCCTCAATACACCAACAGAGCGCGGCAGCAGCCCCAATCGCAGCACCCCGAAAACGCTGCGGGGCGCCGTGGTGTTTGAGCGCTTGCGCTTTCGCTACCGCCCAGATGGACCCTTAGTCCTCGATGAACTGAATTTGTCGGTAAATCCCGGTGAGATTGTAGGCCTCGTGGGCCGCTCGGGCTCGGGCAAAAGCACACTCGCCAAGCTGCTGCAGCGACTCTATGTGCCCGAAGGGGGGAGGGTACTGGTGGATGGCACAGACCTGGCCATGGTCGACACCGCTTGGCTGCGGCGCAATATCGGGGTGGTGCAGCAGGAGAGCTTTTTGTTTAACCGCTCTGTGCGCGACAACATCGCCCTGGCCAACCCCGGATTACCCTTTGAGCGGGTGGTGCAGTGCGCCCAGGTGGCCGGTGCCCACGAGTTCATTCTCGATCTACCCGAGGGCTATGACACCCTCATCGGCGAGCAGGGCAGCAATCTCTCAGGCGGACAGCGCCAACGCATTGCCATCGCCCGCGCCTTGATGACCAACCCGCGTATTTTGATTCTTGATGAGGCCACCAGCGCATTGGATTATGAGTCGGAGCGCGTTGTGCAGGAGAACATGGGGGCCATTGCCCAGGACCGCACTGTGTTCATTATTGCCCACCGCCTGAGCACCGTGCGCCACTGCGACAATATTGTGGTAGTGGATAAGGGCCGTATCGTCGAATCTGGAACTCACGATGCGCTATTAGACATCAACGGCTATTACGCCCGCTTGTATGGGTACCAGAACCACAGCCCTGTTATCAGAGCGCTGGCGACGCCGAGCACACTAGAGAGTGGTGAGTCAGCGGCGGAGCAGGCTGCTTCCGGCAATTCAACTGCGTCGTCATCACACGATGAGGCCGCGACAACACCCGCCGATGATGCACCACACGATAAGGGAGGTGAGCGTTGAGTGAGCGAGAGCAGACAGGTAGCCCAAGCCAAGGTGAACGGCCTGTGGATATAGAGCCAGAATCCCATAGGCAGGAAACACATTCACACGAACCCAATGCACAGGGCCCCAATACACAGACATCCAATCAACATACCGAGACAACACCGCGGTCCGAAGAATCCAAGAAAGGCCCAAGCACCTGGCAAACCTTCCGGGCCGCGTGGCGCGAGCGTGGCACGCTGGGCGATCGCCACCTCGATACCACCCAGCGCCAGTTCTTGCCGGCGGCCCTGGAGATACAAGACACTCCGCCATCCCCCGCCGGCCACTGGCTGATGTGGCTGCTGCTGTCACTATTTACTATCGGTGTCGCCTGGGCCTGCCTTGGGAAGGTGGATATCGTGGTCACGGCACCCGGTCGCATTGTGCCCAGTGGGCAAGTCAAATTGGTTCAGGCCCCTCAAGCGGGCACCATTTCCTCCATCCTGGTGAAAGAGGGCGAGCGGGTGGAGCAGGGCCAGACACTCATTCGTTTTGACCCCACGTATGCCGAGGCCGATGACCAGCGCATTCGAGCACAGCTAGAAGACACCCAGCTGCAGCTGGTCTGGCGCGAAGCCCTCGAAAACTGGCTTGAGGTAGATCGCGATAATGCGCAGGCAGCTTTTGAACACCCAACTTCCCTGCCCATGATGGATGCGGTGCGCGCCGAAGCGCTCTACACCCAACACCGCGATGAGATTACCGCCCGTCTACTCAGCCTCAGCAAAGAGTTGTCTGCTAATGAAGCCGAGCAACGTTCGGTTAATGCCGAGCAGGAACGGGCTGAGGCGACCCTACGGGTGTTGGATGAACGCGTGGCGGCCTACAAAGCCTTGGTGGACCGACAGTACGGTGCCAAGGTGCAGTATCTGGAGATGCTACAGCAGCAAACGGATCTTGCCCGCTCGCTGCCGGTGCTGCAGTCCCGCTCACAGCAATTACAGGAAAGTGCCTCCGCCATCCGCGCCCAAAAAGCCGCCACGGTAAGCGAGCTGCGCAAGCAAAACCTGCTCGAACTCGCCCGTCTGGACAGTGAACGTAGCAGCCTGCAACAGGAGGCCATGAAGACCCATCAACTGAGGCAGCAGCAACTGCTGGTGGCGCCCGTCACTGGCACCGTGGAGGCACTGGCCGTGCATACCGTCGGCGGTGTGGTGTCACCGGCGCAGGAGCTGATGAAGATCGTGCCAGCGCACGCCACCATCGAGGTGGAAGCGCTGCTGCAAAACAAAGACATTGGCTTTATCCGAGAAGGCCAGACGGCTCAGGTGAAGGTCGATACCTTTAATTTCACCAAATACGGTTTGATTGATGCACAGGTACTGGATATCAGTAATGATGCGATTGAAGACCAAAACCTGGGTTGGGTGTTTGAAATGCGCCTTGCACTGGAACAAACCAGCATTGCGGTGGAAGACAAGCTGGTGAAACTCAGCCCGGGCATGGCGATTACAGCTGAAGTGAAAACGGGGAAGCGGCGCTTGATTGAGTTCTTTTTATCGCCGTTGTTGCGATACAAGCAGGAGAGTGTGAGGGAGCGGTAATGGGGATGCGAATTGCGTTGACTAACGATCATACAAAACAAGCAGAAAAGTGCGTCTTAGCGCGGATTCGCGGATTCTGGCCACTCATCAAGCTAGTGGGGTTGCTACTGGCGTTGGCATTGTCTACGACGGGATGCGGCTCAGATACGGCTGCACCGAAGGGCGATGGCGGTGAACTGATGGATAAAGGTGATCATTTACGAGCGACGTATCGAAAATCTGTTTACAAAGAGGACGGGATACGGGAAATCGAACTAGAAGTCCCTAAAGAGCACGTAAGCAGCACCGGAGCAAATGCAACGGTGGTAATGAGATTTAGGATGCCTGAATTTAAATCAACACCAGACCTTGAAGGTGTTGAGCTCTCTCCTATTAAACAGGCCATTACCTTTCCCCCGACTGAGGAAGTCCAACGGGCGCTCACCGTTACAGTTAGCCCTTATTTGGGGCATTGGCATCATCGCCCTTCACAGTTCATGACATTGGCGGGACCTGGCACAGAGGGGCTAACTCACTATAAGTGGGATGAGTGTAAGGGCAAACCATTCGATCCAACGCTTCTGCGAAGCCCCTCGTTTGAGGATGGTTGCTACAGCCTGAATAGAGAAGACTACTATATCTCGAGCGATGTGGGTGATGGTCGCATCATCAGCATCAAGTGTGGAATACGGTGTGTCGTGGAGTCAGCGATTACAAAACAGGGCTTCGGACTGGTGTATTCCTATCCAGCCGGACATCTGCCCAACTGGCGCGAGATCGACCAGCTCGTATTTAATCATATTCAGGAACTTGTGGTATCACAAAGGTTTTTTAGTAATCCGAATTCTCAAGGAGAGGACAACCAATGACAAATATCGTGGAAGAAAATCTGGCTTTAACTGACGCTGAGCTCAGTTATCTGCGAGGCTTCTTGGTTGCAGGTGATCGCGGCGGATTTTACATGGCTTACTACAACATGACAGGCAGCCAGCAGGCGATTGAGCAGGCGCAAATCTCTACGTTTAGCGAGCTTTATGGAGGTGGTGCCTTTCTCGCAAACGCGCTTCTACAGTACTACTACTATGATCACCCAACTACCACCTACGATATGGGTATCTATACACTTTCCCAAGCCGTAGCAGATAGTGCCTTTAGGACAATCGAAGGATCAGAAACCGGCATTATATCGGATGAGGAGATGTTTCAAGCTGCGCAATTGGCGTGGATCAATGCTGGCGTCGAACCCCTCTTCCCAGGCAATCTTTTGGAATGGGACTTGTTATATGATTCGACAGTTTCTAAGGTCAGTTTCGACTGGACTCTTGAGGAAATAGCGGGTTTAGCCAACAACATATTTAATGAGCACGGACGTTTCGATGTGCCGCTGCTTGTTATTAGCCTGCTAAAGGTAAACCCTGGTGCTGCGGCTGCGCTTTTCTCAGGCCTCGGCCCAGATATTTTCGGCAAACAGAGATCCGATTACGATGGATTAGCGGGCTATACAATCACAGAGACACCAGACAGCCGATACGAAGTGGTTACTCGCGATTCTGATGGAAAAACCGTCGCAGTTTTCGATGACCAGTTGTTTCCGGACTTTACGCAGCTCGACACCCAACTCGAAGCACTTTCAGGATTTTTTACGCCAGATATATTTGAGGCCTTTGAGTTCGCTCTGCGCCAGTTCATGACTGACATACGCCTGAGCTTAAATGAGGGGGATGATTTCAATGGTGGAGATGGGTTGTTCCTTCCACCAGAGGTCGAGCGCCCTGCTCCCACTGATTATCCAGATAACAGTTGGTTACCATCGCAATCGGGCACCGACCAAAAAGACACTATATTCGGTACCGATGGCTTCGGAGATACGGGAGTTGTTGGTGGTGATGACCTAATCAACGCGGGATCCGACAACGACTTTGTTGTGGGGGGTAAAGGCGAAGACTCACTTTTTGGGGATGCGGGGGATGACATAGTACTTGGCCAACAACAGGATGATCGACTGTATGGTGGCTCGGGACAAGATGTTCTCAGAGGCGGTGAGGGAGATGATACGCTCTATGGGGATACTGGTGCCGACGTGTTAGATGGTGGCGATCTCAGGGCAGAAGAGAGCGGTGACGATCATCTCTATGGTGGAGCAGGTGCAGATACCCTGTTTGGTTCAGATGGTAACGATCTCCTAGTAGGCGGCGAAGACGACGACGTTCTTTTCGGGGGGATTGGAGACGATCAGTTTTTGTGGAGAGCGGGGGACGGTCACGATATTGTCCGCGACGCGGACAGCGGCAACGATCGAATACTCATCGAGCAAATCGCTGGGCAAGATCCAGTTGACCTTTCATCACTGAACTTCGTTAGGCAGTCAGACGACTCGAATATCTACATTGACACCAATAACCCAAATATAACGCTTCGCTACGATGGTGGCCCATTGGTGATTGTCATCGGTAGCGGCGATGAGCAGGGTACGATTACGCTGGAAAAGTATGCGCAAGGCACTGAGTCAGACTTTGGTATTCGACTCGATCCCTACACACCTCCGGTTGTGCCCACAAACGGTGTTACCGTGAGTGTCCTCGGCACAAGTGATGATCCCGCCGACGATGAAACTGACTACAGTTCTTACTGGCGGGATCTTCATTCGCAGCGCGGTATCAATTGGTCAGATCAATCAATCTCATTCATCGCGAGCAATGTCATCAATTATACGGGTGGCTCCCTTTGGGGCACCGTTGATGGCTACTTTGAGGGCGGTCCCCAAGGGGATTACCTTGAGGGTGACAGCGGACAGAATGCACTCAATGGTTTAGCGGGTGACGACTTTATTTCGGGGCTAGATGATTGGGATCAACTGGAGGGAGGTACCGGCTCTGATACGATTCAGGGTGGCGCCGGGGTCGACGTGATACTTGGCGATGCACGCCAAAGCCAATATGACCTCTGGTCCAACAATCCCACAAGCGAGCGTTCATTTTATTTGCCACAAATGTTGGACCAGTCGTTTGACATAAACGTGCTGGCAGGCGATGCCGATACGGATTTAATCTCCGGGGGAAGGTATACGGACATTATCGATGGGGGTACCGAAGGCGACTACTTACTTGGGAACACCGGTAAAGACACCATCAGCGGTGGCGACGGAGATGACTATATTTTGGGTGACTCCGCGTTGGACTGGGATTTGTTCGATAACGGTGACGGAACTTTTACGCGAAGCAATCTAACCTATTTTGCCGATGGCAGTGATGTTGTTGGGGACTATGACGATGTCATCTTTGGTGGCAAGGGTAGGGACTTGATTGCTGGCGAGGCTGGCGACGATTCTTTATACGGTGACGAAGATAACGATGTTCTTATTGGAGACCGAGACAATCAGACTCTATCGGGCTACTTCCCAACGGATGTTGTACCTGATCTAGATAGCAGTCTGCATGGCGATGATCAGCTATATGGGGGCAGTGGCGCGGATATACTTTTCGGTCTAGGTGGTGCTGACTCACTCACAGGCGGTTCTGGCTCGGATGTATTAGATGGTGGTTCTGGTGACGATATATTTTTCCATGGTGCTGGCGATGGCCTAGATCTTTTGGTTGACACTGAAGGCAATCATACACTGGTATTTCAGGGAGCATCGCTTGGTGAACTGAACGTCATATTTCAAGGTAACGTGGTTACCGTCACGTCGGGCGACGGTAACGAAGGATTTCAATTTTCCGAGAGTGAATGGGCCAATGTCTCGATCGCGCTTGGAAGCGCAAATAACGTTATTGATCGGTCTCGCTTGAACCAGTTCTATTATGACGCGCTAGGTAACATAACACTCACCGTGCCGGGTAACGATGACGCTAGTGAATCCGAGCGCGGCAACATATTTGACATAGATGATTCCGACATCGATCGCCCGCGCATTCGATTCAATGATGCAAGCCAGATTGAAAAAGTACAGCTCGAAAGGATCGACGGCATCATTGAGGTCACCATTATTTCAAGCGTGGCTGAATTCTTACTCTATGTGACGGAGGTTGCTGGGCTGTCACCGCTTGAGTATCTGCAATTATTTGATGGGCTCTCCATGTCCCTTCTCGGATTCGATGGCATCGAAGGCACAAACGGTAATGACTCCATCGTCGGCACGTCAGGCCGTGATGATCTCGATGGTGCAGGGGGTAGCGACGTGATCGAGGGTCTGGGAGGGGATGACAATCTCGACGGCGGGTCGGGTAGGGATTTTCTTTATGGTGGAACCGGTGATGATGAGTTATTCGGTGGATTTTCAGCCGACGACGATTACCTAGAAGGAGGCCCTGGCGACGACACGCTCTACGGGTATTTCGGTGGCGACACGTACTTTTTCTCTCTTGGTGATGGTGACGACTTTATTGATGATACATTCTTCTGGTCGAATAATATTGCTTTTGCTGCGGATGTGGACCCTGACAGCATTGTTCTTACGTACTTCGATGAAACTGGGGAGCGCTTCTGGATTGAATACGGCGACTCTGACCGCATTAGGACCAATGCAGTATTTCCAGACAGGCTGGTTGGTACGGTCTCTGTAGATGGTTTCGCGGTCCCCCTGCGACATAGGTCAATGGCACTAAATGGAAGTTTCTTCGACACCAGTGCGACAGATATCTTTGAGACAGGCAATGGCAACGATGTTATTTACGCTGAGATCAGCTTTAGTGAAAACGATATTTTTCTATTCGCGGCGGGTGATCAGCACGACACGATTGATGTCAGTAACGGTATTTATAAAGAGAGAATGGGTGAGATCCAATTTTCGAATAGCGTTGACGTAACTAATCTCAGCTTCACGTTTTCAAATGCAGATGCGGTAATCAATTACGGCGCGGGTGATCAAGTTACCATTGATACCGATGTACTATTTTCCTTTAACGACAACGCACTGCTACAGTTCACTCTGTCTTCGCTCGCTGATCCCGACTGGATCCCGACCATCCACGGGAGTGCTTGGATGTTTGGAACCCGTGGAACGGACTATTTGGTTGGCGGAAACTCTACGGATATCATCACACCCGGCTACGGCAGTGATCTGATCGAGGCAGGCGGTGGTTCTGATCGGATCATCCTCAATGAGAACTACATGCCTTCTGAGGGAGGGATAGGGTTCAAACAGATTCTGGGTGGAGAGGGCGACGACCAGATAAGTGCACCGCTCCATCAAGGTTTGACTATCGGCTATGACCTTGGGGACGGTACCGATACGCTTTTCTACGATTGGTCTTATGGTTTCCCTAATCCTTATTCAATTGTGCGTGACTCTGCCGAACGCAGCCTCAATTTCTCATTGTACGGCGCTGATGAAATTCTGTTTGGCGAAGGGATCAGCCTTGCAAATCTGAACTTCGTGAGAACCGTGAACGACCTGAGTATATTGATCGATGATGGCTCGGGCGGTATCGAGATCCCGAATTACTTCGTGGGTTACGGCACCGGTGCAGCCGTGACACCCAGCGACATTGATGAGTATCTTGACACCGAAAATCCGTTCTACTCTTTGCTGGATACGGCGTGGTTGGCTGCGCTGCCAGAGGATCCGATTCAGCAAATTCGATTTGCTGATGACTCTTTTTATGACCTGCGGACGACGCTCGATGTGTTTCTGGAAGTAAACTTCGCTCCCAGTGGCGCGGCTGATGTATACGGCACCCACGATGACGATACGCTTGTCGGCGAAGCTGGAGACACCATCATCGTCACGTTAGAGGGAGACGACACCGTCGAGGACCTTAACGGCAGCAATGAAGTGTATACCGGAAGAGGGCAAGACAGCATTACCCTTGGTAGCAACAGTATCGTCAATGCCGGCGCAGGTGACGACTATATTGAGTTGCAAGGCAGCGGCAACACGATTCAGTTTGGTCCTGGCAGTGGTCACGATACTGTGTATTTCACAGCACCAGATACATCTGGCAATGTCCTTCAATTTGCGCATGGTATCACCCAAGATGATATCTCAATCTCCACCGGCACCAATGAATTGGGCGATCCGGCCCTTATTGTTGAAATTCTCTCCAGCGGAGACCGTCTCTACCTCACGGGTAGTGAAATAGACGCTGAGACCATGTTACCCAGCGCAACCGCAGGGAACACCATTGCTGTGATTAGTTTTGATGACGGAACAACCGCGGATAGCGATACATTGCGCGCGATCGCCTCCTATGACCCTACTGGTAATGGTGAATTGCTCTTTGGTACTGAAGAAGGTGATGATATTACGGGTGGTGCAGGTGATGATGTTATTTCAGCCGGTGGTGGCAATGACTTCATTCAAGACTCAGGAGGCAGCAACACGATCTACGCCGGTGCTGGAGACGATGAGATCTATATAGAAAGTGACTTTAATCTCATTTTTGCTGGCGAAGGCGACGATTTTATCGACGACTACGGCTTCAACAACGACATCTACGCGGAAGGTGGAGATGACTTTATTTATGTTGAGGGCGACACCATCGTTCGGCCAGGGGAGGGTAATGACTATGTTCAGCTTTTCAGTGGCGGCAACACCGTCCATTTCGGGCCAGGTGGCGGCACAGATACGGTGCGTATCGCTTTGTCGGCAGCACCAAGTACCTCGGTGGAACTTGTCGACGGAATTACCGCAGCTGATGTACAAATCTATGAGCAAGAGAGTCCTCGCGGAGAACCTGCGTTAGCAATTCATCTGACCGCCACCGGCGACACGATTTTCCTCACGGCGTATGAGGAGTATTTCCCATCAGATGAAGATGAGGATGCGGATGAAATAGATCCCTTCACTAGTCTAGGGGAGATTCGATTTTCTGATGGATCGGTCATCTCAAACAGAGCACTCCCCGCAGTTTTCATTGACGAGGACGATGACGGGGATGGAGATGACGACGACGTTGGTGATGATGACGAAGTTGTGAGCACTGTTGGTACGAGCGGTAACGATAATCTTGTAGGGACCGAAGGTGACGATATCCTGATAGGACTGGAAGGCAATGACATCTTGTCTGGTTTGGGAGGCAATGACACGTTTATTGTAGAAGGCACCGATCAGGGCCGAGATCGTTTTAACGGTGGTGCCGGCTTTGATGTGCTCCAGGGTGGCGATGGCGATGACACGTTTACGCTGTCGCATTTTGTGGTGTCGGACAGTGTCGAGCGCATTGATGGTGGCTTGGGCACGAATACTATCGCAGGCGGCACGAGTGCGAATACACTTGATTTCTCAGCCACGGAGTTGGTTAACATTCAGGCCATTGATGGTGGTGCCGGTAATGATGCTATTACGGGCACGGACACTGCCGATGTGATTTTTGGCGGTACGGGCAATGATGTGATTAACGGCGCTGGTGGCGACGACACGTTTATTGTTGAAGGCAGTGGCCAAGGCCGCGATCGTTTCAACGGCGGTGCGGGCTTTGATGTGCTCCAGGGTGGTGATGGCGATGATACGTTTACGCTATCGCATTTTGTGGTGTCGGATAGTGTCGAGCGCATTGATGGTGGCCTCGGTACGAACACCATTGCCGGCGGCACGAGCGCCAATACCTTTGATTTCTCGGCGACAGAGCTGGTGAACATCCAGGCCATTGACGGGGGTACGGGTAACGACGCCATCACCGGCACAGACACTGCCGATGTGATTATTGGCGGTGCTGGCAATGACGTGATTAACGGCGCTGGTGGCGACGACACGTTTATTGTTGAAGGTACCGATCAGGGCCGCGATCGCTTTAACGGTGGTGCGGGCTTTGATGTACTCCAGGGTGGTGATGGTGATGACACGTTTACGCTATCGCATTTTGTGGTGTCGGACAGTGTCGAGCGCATTGATGGTGGCTTGGGCACGAATACTATCGCAGGCGGCACGAGTTCTAATACACTTGATTTCTCAGCCACGGAGTTGGTTAACATTCAGGCCATTGATGGTGGTGCCGGTAATGATGCTATTACGGGCACGGACACTGCCGATGTGATCATTGGCGGTGCGGGTAACGATACGCTGAGCGGTCGCGGAGGTAGTGATATCTATCATTTCGCCTTGGGTGATGGCCGCGACGTGATCCTCAACGACGATTCCGATGCCACCAGTAACGATGAGCTTAAGATAACTGGCGTAGATTATGATGATCTATGGATGTCGCGAAACGGAGACGATTTAGTTGTAGATATTGTCGGAAGCAATGACCAGGTCACAATAAAAGATTGGTTCGTGTCAGACGATAGTCAATTGGATGCTATCCATGCGGAAGACTATATTCTGGTACGGAATCAAGTCGATGCTCTAGTCAGCGCCATGGCCGTTTACGATGTTCCAGAAGGCGTCGATGCTGTTATTCCCCAAGAAACGCGTGATGGACTGGACTCGGTGTTGACAACGACTTGGCAAGCCTCGGTTTGAAATTGATGTGCGAGGGCAGTGGATGATTGAATTCAAGAAAGATCAAAAAGGAGGGTCACCCTCCCTGTGAATCAATGTCAAGAGAGGCTAAGGCTACCGAAGGTAAACTTGTGCTTAGTTGGAGTAGTTCAAACGGGCTGTTGAAAAAGCACTCATAGTTTTTTCGGTGCGCAACAGCTTTTATTCGCTTGATTCCTAGCCTAGTATTAAAGGAGTCTTACGTTTTCAGGACTTAGATCGGATTTAACTGTTGGTTACGTTATGCAAGTCTTGATAGTCGACGATCACCCACTCTTCAGAACGGGTTTGGTTTATCAGTTAGATTGTCTTGATAACGTAACGACGCTGCATGAGGCCGGAAGTCTAAGCGAAGCGAAACAACACCCTTGCCTCGATGCCTGTGATCTCATCTTGCTGGACTACCATCTCCCGGATGCCATCGGTCTATCAGGGCTTCAAGAATTGCGAGCGCATTGCCCGCAGGTACAAATCGTTATCTTGTCCGGCGAGGAAGATATCAATATTATTCGATCCACTATCGAAGCAGGTGCGTCGGGATTTGTGCCGAAATCCGTTTCGTCGGATGTCTTGTTCCACGCGCTGAAATCGATTCTCGCTGGTGGTATATACTTACCCGCGAGCGCCCTTGGTAGTGTCTCACCCGCCCTTCACCACTCAAATGCGCCTTCTGCAGGTACTCCAGGCATTCTTACACTCTTGACCGACAGGCAATATCAGATACTCATGCTAGCGGTACAAGGAAGGCCGAACAAATTGATCGCGCGTGATCTATCACTAGCAGAAGGCACGATCAAAGCCCACTTGTCCGCAGCCTACCAAATCCTCGGTACGAGGAACCGGACGGGTGCAGTATTCAAGCTTGCACAAATGGGCGTGCTACCACCGCTCGAGCACTAGTCTAATCGAGCGCCCAGTGATGTCTTTCTTTTGGTTCTTGCCTACCTCGATCAAATTGACAATCGAGGTGCCAGCCATCTTCATGACATAATCTCATACACGCGAACCCATCGCCCGCCATCGTAGTTTTATTCACAACTGTGCATCGATATCGCTCGCCATCCTTGCCAGCAAACGTGAAGTCATCACGCTCAGCAAACTCCTCCTGTGGCGTGTTGGCGAACGGAAAAGGTGCATACAGGGGTGAGCAATGTATAGACCACACTCGACTAAGCAATTTTCTATCAGGTGAGAATAACTGTATCTCGCTACTCATAGCTTGATGCGCATCACCGGATAAAAAGATCAGGTTTTTAATGCGTCTTGAGGCGACAAGATGTAGCAGGCCGTGCATTGTTGCGGGATATCCATCCCACCCATCCGAGCGCAACCCGGCAACGTTTGCGTTTCCATCCATGTTTGTTTTGGTGTCATAAAGGTGGCGATGACGTGGTAGGAGCAGTGCCGGACTCACGATGAACCGCGGTCTGGCTAAGTCTATCCCCGCTTCAAGCCAATTCACTAGCGCAGCCCATTGATCAGTGCCTAGCAGCTCCGCCGTGTCCCAGTTAGCGGTATTACGCGGCTCCCTTTCCGTCCGCGTGTCCAACATAAAGAACTCAAATCCCTGCTGGTGAAAGGTGTACCACAGGCGAGGCTTGGTGCCATTGTCAGGTCGAAGCACTGCAATATGGGAGCCTCGTTGAAACAGTCCATACAAGCCGATCGCGTATCGATCGTTGATTTCCCATTCGTTACCCTCAACCGGTGGTTGCCAATTGTCATTGATTTCATGGTCATCAAGCATCGAGTACAACGGCAAACGTCTCGTGACATGCCTCACAGCAGGTGTGCTTAACCAGCGTTGATACGGTTGAATAAAACGTTCATCCTGCGACGTGGGATCAAACAAACCAGCCGTGGCATCGACATAAATCTGATCGCCCATCAAGACCATGAAGGAGGGGCTCAGATTCCCCTCATTTAAGTCATGCGCGAGCCTACGATATCCAGCGTAACCTGGCTTTTGATCAAGTATTCCTGGCGGATATTGACAACTTCCGGCAACGAACTGAAGCTCGTCCTTCAGCTCATTGCGCTGGAGTTCTATCGTGCCCAAAGTGAGGGCATCGAAACCCACTGCGAGTTGGGTCCCAATTGGTCCGACGAGCGATCGTACTTCTTCAACGATGTCCTTATCTATGGGTGTACAACCCCAATCTAGGCAGTCGTTGTCGCTCTTTGCGTAGTCGCCTAGTGCGAAGGCCAGTTCTTCTCTCTGGGGTCGTCGGCCGAATGTCGCCGTGTCTAGGCATGGATGGTCATCGTACGCTAGCTGAACGAGCACCCGGTCACAGGGTTCCTGGGTATCCGGGATAATCAGATTCATCTTGATCCATCCGCTCGTTGCGGCGGGCGCTTTAGAGACCATGATGGCCGGCACATGATTCGCTTCCCCAAGAAGACGGCAAATAGATAGCCCTTCCTCTGAGACCGACAGGGCGATCGCGATAACATAGCGGGGATGAGTAAAGGCCGGATTGGCCCCAAAACTGAGGCTGACCTGCCGCCGTCCTGACCCTAGGGGAACGCAGGGACCCATAGTAGGACCCGACCAAGGTGGCTGCACGGTCCATGTTCGCGTGCTTTTTGTGGTGGTTGGTGATGTATCCGCTGCTCGCGCTACCGGGCCCTGATCCAGAAATCGTGTAATGCGAGCCATGATGGGTTGAACGTTCTCCCCTATTAGGCAATCTTGATGACCAAATCCTTCAAACACTTCGGATTCGAATGCACAGCCCGCATCACCTAGGATGGCCTGCATACGCTCCACCGTTCCGACATCGGCTAGTCCGTTATCCTCGCCATGAATACTCAGCGTCGGGAACGTCCAGTGCTTCGTAAGGCGTGCTCTAGATACGAATTGATTCTGTCCAATATGGTCGGTGATCGTCTGTAGTCGCCCGAAATGGGCCACTTGGGTCGCGGTATCCACACTGAGCGGACCAAAAAAATCATCTAGATTATCTAGTACTGCCTGAGAGAGCTTGGCCAGTGAAAACGTACGCCCATACAGCGCATCCATACGATGCCGTGCTCTCACAAAATCGGTACGGCGCCAGGGTGTGATGGGATTCTCGAGATCAAACTCGGCATCTGAGTAGGGGATCAGCGCCAATAGCCTGTCCATTAGCGTGCCCGCCTGATCACTCGCTCCATCATCAGGCGAGAACTGGTAGTTATCCAGCGGCAACCAGTGTTTCAAATAGCTAAACACGTATGCCCGAAAGATATTGTCCGGCGCGAGGCGCACGACTGGGCCCACTTGAGATAACACGAGGCGGTGAATGCGCGATGCCACTCGTTGTCGTTCATAGGCATACGGTTCCGACGATTCGACCTCTGACGAGGTGAGTATCGCCATCGACAGCATGGCGGCGCCCATGCAATGCGCCACGACATTCACCTTGTCCTGCTGAGTCATCGACACCACATGGTTAATCGCCACCGGAATGTCCGTCGCGGCGAGCTCTTCGAATGTAAAGTTGGTCAATGCCGATGGCATGCCGCAGCTGGATCGCATGTCTAAAACCCATACATCGTATCCTGCTTGCCACAGCGTGGACGCCAGATTATGTTTGACAGCGGGATGGGCAAACGTTGTTCCGCTGGCGCTGTACCCATGAATCGCCAGCACGGGGGGTTTGGATGTATCAGGCCGCGGGTAACGTGTGAGCCTTATCGGCATAGGCGATCGGTCGCTGCCCTCGGGAAAGCGATCAATCTGGATCTCTGTCACCTGCCTTTTTGGCAATCCATCTAGGTCGGTTGGGAGGCGATTGTGGCGCGTTCGCGCTGGCGAGTCTGGTGCTCGTAGACTGAGCAAATGGAGCCACACTATACAGCGCGCAAAATAGCCGCCCAGTGACGCGAGCTCAAACAGCGCGTTGGGCTCATTGCTCTGGCGCGTGATTCGAAATAGAGGCAGGCCTTTGCGCGCTAAGAACTCGGGTACTAGCGACAGAGTAGGGGGCGACGGCGTAGGACGCATCATGGGGAACGTCGAGAGCGAGACCTCCATCATCTGACGCAGCGGATTCGACCGACGCGTGTAGGTGATGGTCTTCTTACCTCGAATCGCCGTTTGATCCGCGGGCAGCTTGAGTCCATCCTCGCTAGTAAGCGTTGCCGGTGATTGGATATCCAATGCGTAATCGAAGGTGCGGACTTCTCCGGCATGTGACGCCACATGTAAGAACGTCTCGATCGATTGATGAACCGCTTTCCACGTTTGAGCTGAAAACAGTGCGCGCCACGACAGGGATGTCGGCCTGCTCTGCCAAAGGTCCCTGACACCGCGATTGAGCAAATAGGCCCACAATACTCTACCAACTCGCGAGGCATAGTGACTCTTCCCGCGCCCCATCACAGTGAGTGAACCCGTGATCGGGCCTGTAAAGACAGCGGCCTCTTCTAGTGCGGTTTCCCGCCGCCTACCTGAGACATGGCGTCTCTCAATATCGCGCCAGGCCTTGATCGGCACAATGCGAACAGCGCTAACATCGCCATCCGGACCCGGCTTTTGAGATACCGTTAAGCGCCGGCTTGTACCTTTGGGATCATCGCTGGCAAGGAGATTAGCAAGACACTTTTCACGGAAAAAAAGCGTGATATCCACCATGTAATGTTCCCGACGACCTTGGACGTCGAGCTCGACTTCGCCTCTCAAGCGCTCGCTGAATTGCATGACGGTAGGTTGGGCCCTCACCGGCGTCTCTAGCGGGGCATAGCGTGGCCGCTCAACGGGTTGCGACTGAGTGGACTCAAGCGATGGGGAGGACCAGCCCCAGCTCTTTTTCAGATGCTCCACCGAGCGCAGGGATAGTGCAGCAATCGTTAAGGCCGGATTTGTTCCCACGGCACTCGGCACAATTGACCCATCCAGCACCACGAGCCCCTCGTAGCACGCCTCCCGATCCATCCTATCCGCGCGAAACACTTGGCCCCATTGATTGACCACACCGGTATCGACCGTGTCCCCCATCGCGCAGCCGCCCAAGGGGTGCACGGTCAGTAAGGGACCACGCAATGTGCCCGTCCAATACTCCATCTCTTTTGGAAACGGTCGCCATGCGGGATTGGGAATCAGTCTGCCACCTGCTCCGGCGGTGACCATCATCTTTCGCAACTCATCAATTCGATCAAGATATCGGCTGTTCTGCCCGACGTCAGGCCACCGAATCGTCATCCCCCCATCTGAATGCGGATCAAAATCGGCATTGGCAATCAACTCTCCTTGCGCTTCGTCGTCACCCATAATGGCATACAAGGAGGTATGCTCGATTTTTCGCGGATTGACGGCAAATGGATCGCCATCTACAGGACCTTCAGCATGACAACTGGAGTCTGTTGTAACCAAGCTTCGAATCAGGTCAGCGGAGGTGTAGAGTTCCTCGAACAGGCGTCTTATGGCGCCTGGCACCGCCATTTCTTCAACGATTATCGGGTTATCTTTGCAGTCCCGCATGTCGATGACACCAGTGATGGTCGGTCCGACTTGGCGTTGCTCTAGCGCAGTGTTTTCGCAGGCGATTGCGTTAACCGGCTTGGATTGATCAAAACCGACGGCAATCATGTCACCGTTGCCCGAAAATCGCTTACCGAGCTGTCGTGATAAGGTGAAATCGGCTGAGCGGGATCGCATCAGTATCTCTGTCGACCCAAACGTGCCGGCTGCAAGAATAACCTTCTTACTTCTGATTATGAGGGGGCGTGCCTCACGCTTCGCCAAAACAGGGTCTGTGTGCACGACCTCGACCTCAAATTCACCCTGCACAGGTGTCACGGTGAGTACGGTCGACCCGGTATAGATCTCCGCCCCTTTTTGCTGCGCAGACACCAGGAGGTTGGTGTCGAGTGAATTCTTCGCACCGACGTTGCAGCCCGTTGCACAATCACCACAGAGTTGACACTGCGGGAGTATCACGTCGTCTTGATTCGGGCCGTCTTCCATGGCGATGGTCACGTGCGCAGATCGATAGGACGCCTCATTACAAGCAGGAGTCAACTTTTTAATCGCCTGCGTTTTCTGCAAACCCTCAGGGGGTATGCCTTTGTGGCGCTCAATCGTTATCCCATCGCCACTTTTGTTGCAGCTACCGACGACCTTTTCGACGTCATTCCAGTCGGGCGCCAGCGCATGACCGCCACGCAAGGCTTCGGGCCATGCTTCATCGAACACGTCGGCGTTCGGTATTTCCATCACACCCGCATTGATGAGTGAGCCACCGCCGACCCCGTTTGCCACCAGAGCACCCATGTCATTACTCAGGCGAATATCGAACAAGCCGTCTCGCGTACCACCGGACTTTTTTGCATTCACTGGTGTGAAACGTACATGACCCGCTAGGTTGTCTGCCGTCGAAGGAAACATACCCGGCAAATACTCCTTCCCACGTTCGAGTACACAGACGCTTACCGGTTTGCCGTCCTCATCAGTTGAACCGGCCAAGCGTGATGCAGCGATCGCTCCCCCGTATCCTGTACCAATGATAACGACATCAAGGGCTCGCAGTTCGCGTTGCTCGCCTTGGCGGGTATAAAGCGCTTCCAAACCTTGCGTGAGCCAAGCTGAAGCTGTACGAGGCATACGAAACTCTCCGATCAATTACACGCGAGCGTGGTTAATGCTGACTGACAAAATGGATGGCTCGTTTCAGGGAATCGACTAGAACGGGCTTGTGTAAAATGGGTACTCCGACGCTGTGCGCCTGTTGGATGCGATGGGGCGCGGTATCAGCAGTAATGAAGATGACGGGCAGTTTCGCGTCTTTCTCGCGTATTTGGCGATAAGTCTCTAGGCCATCATCATTGTCACGTAGACGCATATCTACAAGCGCCACATCAAAGTCCTGATAAGTCAGTTGGTCAATAGCAGACACCGTACTGTCAACCGATGTTGAGGGGCAGCCTAGTGCGTCGAGAAGGGACGTCATTGCTTCTCTGACTTCATGCTCATCGTCAACCACGAGTATGCGTAAACCTTCAATAACACTGTCGTTGGAACCCAGAGCTACCTGCTCGTCTTGCTCCTTAGAATCACCGCGTTCAAAAGCAAACCAAAAGGTCGTACCCGACGTAGGCGATGACTCAAACGCCATATCAATATCCAACAAGCTCGCCAAGCGAGAAACGATAGACAGTCCTAGGCCCAACCCTTTTGTTCGATCGCGGTGTGGGTTATGAAGCTGATAAAACTCTTCGAAGACGCGTTCGTGTTCCTCTTTCGGAATACCGGGACCGGAGTCACCAATTTGCAGCAATTCCTCTTCACTTTCAGACTTGAATGCGATAGTGATCGCCCCTGGATCGGTATGGTGTAGTGAATTGTGAACCACATTACGGATAATGCGCTCAAGCAAAATGGGGTCTGTAAACACGAGCGCTTCATCAGGGCAGTTTAAGTGGAATGTGTAACCTGAGGCTTCTGCCTCGGGAGACAGCTCATCCATGATTCTCTGTATCAGCGGTTGCAAGTACAGGTTCTGTTTATTGACTGCCACCACACCCGCATCGAGCTTTGACATGTCGAGTAAGGCATCAAGCTCAGCTGTTAGGGTCGTCACCGCAGTGTTGATATGTTGCGCGATGTCTAGGCTCTTTTCGTCGAGTGATCTTCTCATCAACGCGGAACTAAAGAGTGATAGGTTATGTATCGGCTGTCTCAGATCGTGGCTTGCCGCCGCGAGGAAGCGGGTCTTCGATTGAGAAGCACGCTCTTCAGACTCAAGTGCCTGCTGTAATTGCTGCCGTATCTCGAAGTTATCGCGATAAACCGAAAAGATGCGGTTCGAAACCGTCAGTAGTGTATAGGAGTAAGCGCTGCCGATTAGCGCGATCAAGGCGTCACTGGTTGCGCCCGTGATACCAATAGCGCACCAAGCCCAGAGTGCGAACAGTGGAACCAAAGTGATAAAAACATGAGCACGTGTAAAAGGTCGGTAGCCGGCTGTCGTCAAGATCGACCCTATGCCGAGGCCCATCCAAATCATTGACATCACGGCCCGGTCGTAAGGCGACAATTCGACCAGCAGAAAGAGCGGTAAGCTATGCGCAATGGTGATCACCACATTCATGATGCTCGCACACTTGAGGCGATCGGCGGAGGCATGGTGGGAAAGTGTTGGAAGACGCCTGTAGAGCCACACTCTAACCAACTGAAGTAAAACCACGAGTACAAGCCACGATGCCCAAACAATTGGCGGAACAACACTGCTAGCGATCGCGGCAACGAGCGACATGGCCAGAATGACGGCTACGGGTGCATGCGTCACTTGGCTCGACAACAGCAAGAGAATTTCATCCTCAAGAGTGGCATGTAAGTTATCTCTTGGCTCACTCATAATGGAATCGTCTTAGGATGAAGGTGAAATTATCGATAGGATAGGTCGTCATAACACGTCGTTCTGCTGAAGCCACTATCCTAGTGAGCTTCGGCAGTTGAATCACTAAACTTTGGTTTACTGGCACTAGGCCGAACGTCCAATTGAGTGGTCTGAAAAACTATTCTAGTCTTTTTACGTAGTCGGGCTGCGTTGACGAGCGCGTCTTACTTGGAAAGATTGTCTCGTGTGTGCGAGCCAGGGACGGCATCACACTTTCACCATGAAAGTAGTCGTACCAGTTGGTTAGAGCATTGGCACTTGTTTTGAGTGCCAAGGTAGGTTAACGAAATTCGAAATGGGACTGTCTTTGGCAGCCATATCATGATCATGCAATTTGATTTTTTCACATAGTCGATCGTGTGTTGAGGTTCAGAATTTCATTTCATTGAGGTGTGGAACTCCATCAAGCGAACGCTGATTACTTAAGGAAGCCAGACATGTTCAATAGATCGGTGCATCGACACTTTCCAAACTTTTTCAAGCTCACTGGTATAGCGCTGGCTCTCATTGCAAGTGGCTGCGCAACGGCCAGCTTTGACCCGAGCAAGCATATCAAAGCGAGTACAGGTAATCAGGTGGGCCTATTTGCGCTGGGGTCTGACTATAAAAATAGCGAACTAACGAAAATTATGAATTCATTCCCTGACGGCACCTTTAGTACGTCGGTGTCGCAAATGTGCAAGGTTCCAAACCTTAGTCCTGCAGTTGCTGACGCGGCGGTCGGACTTATCGCTGCGACGGGCAAGTTTCTGTTTGATAGGCATCAGGAGAAAAAGCTGCGGGAGTTAGCAAAATTGAAGAAAGCGGCATCTGGCTCTTATTCTGGAAACGTTATCCTTCCTGCCGCTTCACTCAAAAACATCAGCTGTCTGATTTTGATCAGATACCAAGGTGAAGATTCCGGCAATAACAATAAGCTCGGGCTCGTGGTTGCTGTGCAGATTGAACACCACACTAAGCAGGGTCCTACCGCTATCACATTTAGACCTACATATTTGGATGCACGAGATGCTGTTGTTTTGACTAATCGACCCAATGAAAAGGAAGGCGTACTATCCAAGGTAAATTATTCTGTCGCGTTAGCACTGAAAGCAATAGGTACCAGTGCTGAGAACGGGCTACCGAAGCTTTACAGCATTGGGAGCGGCGCTTCGACAGTACCAAACGTTGGACTAAGCGCGAGTAGTAAGACGTGTGAAACGCAGGAAGTTGCGTGTCCCAGTTCTGACTTGATTCCTATAGTTTCCGGGGACGTGGGTCCTGTTTCTTTGTCTTTGGGCATTACGGAAACAGGGCACGTTGGCATAGATTTTGAAGCTGTAGAGGCCGAGATCAAGGCCATAAAGGAAGCCTTCGGGCCGGCCATTGAAGAGTCACTAACAACATACTTGTCGGACGACTAATACTACTATACTGGAAACTAATATCTGGGAGCTATCAGTGACCACATTGAGGACCTTTACTCTGTTGGCTAGTTTGGCTGCTGCTTCAGTATGCGCCACAGAAATTAATGTATCTGAAGAAAAAGTCGAAGCATTCATTGAACTGGAGAATAGATCTAAGGCTCGCTTTGAGCAGATCCCCATTGCGCCAGCTGGCGAAGTCTCTTTCGAGCTGATAAATGGCCGTGTAGTAGACCGGAGGATTTTTCCGGCAATACTTCGCATGACTACGGGGGGTACTTGCACGGCTACTTTGGTAGGACCTTCCACAGTGCTGCTTGCGGCACACTGTATAGATTATCATTATGCTCGAGTTGAATTCGTATTCGGAGATCAGGAGGTAGTTGGGATTTGCGAGCATGCACCGGGGTGGGGTGGCAGAGATGAGTCTCACGACTGGGCTCTATGCTTGCTTCAGCGAGAAGTCTCTGGCTTAGCATACGAATCCGTGGACGTTTATAATGATGTTGAAGTGGGTAGCATTGTGATGCTGACCGGCTATGGCTGTACTACACCCGGCGGTCCGCTAGACAATTTGTTGAGAATAGGTACTAGCAAAGTAGTTGAGCGGCCCGAGGTCGATTGGTTGCCACTAGAGTCAAGTACGATTTATGCAGAAAGCAATTTGGCCGATGGTGAGGCTGTTCTTTGCCCTGGGGACAGTGGGGGCCCCGCCTTCATTGTAAGTGGAGGGTTGG
>JBCDFM010000010.1:0-33106 GCA_039178015.1 Pseudomonadota bacterium | reverse complement strand
TCGCCAGTCTTTAACCCCGCTCGCGCAAGCTTAATAGAAGTGGCCAAGCTGCTGATCGCCTCGTCCTGTCCAAACACCACCATCTGCAGATTTTTCTCGAGTTTTTGCAGCGTTTCCTTGTCATCTGTACTCACTGTCTTCGGCGGAATGCGGGCAATTTTCGCGATGACATTTTCGATATCACCCACGCCGATGACCTTCTTGCGCTTTGACGGGGTAAGCAGTTGCTGATAGGCACCGGCCTCGTCGATTACATCGATCGCTTTGTCAGGCAAGAATCGATCAGTGATATAGCGCGCCGATAAATCGGTAGCGACACGCAGTGCTTTGTCGGTGTACCTAAGACCGTGATGCTCCTCAAAACGCGACTTAAGCCCTTTAAGGATGCGATAGGCGTCATCTGCGCTCGGCTCAAGCACGTCGATTTTCTGGAACCGGCGACTGAGTGCTCTGTCTTTGTCGAAAATGCCTCGATATTCGTGGAACGTTGTCGATCCTATGCAGCGTAGTTTGCCAGAACTCAGCAAAGGCTTGAGCAAATTACTGGCATCCATGACACCGCCTGACGCCGCGCCCGCACCGATGATGGTATGGACCTCATCGATAAACAAAATGGCGTGATCGCGCTGTTTGAGTTCCGCCAACAGGCCTTTGAAACGTTTTTCGAAATCGCCGCGATATTTCGTTCCAGCTAACAACGAACCGAGATCCAGTGAGTACACCACGCTCTCTTTCAAGATATCCGGCACATCGCCGTCTACAATCTTCTTCGCGAGGCCCTCGACAATCGCGGTCTTGCCAACGCCGGACTCACCTACCAGCAACGGATTATTTTTGCGTCTACGAGCGAGAATCTGTGCAACCCGCTCGACCTCTGCAATGCGGCCGATAAGCGGATCGATATGACCCGATGCTGCCTCTTCGTTTAAATTGGTTGCAAAACTATCGAGGGGATTGGCCTCACCCTCCTCCGCTCCCATCTCGGCGTTACCCGTGCTGCCGGGATCTACCGGTTCGCTGTCGTTGGCAACTTTGGAAATGCCATGCGTGATGTAGTTAACAACATCCAATCGCGCAATGCTTTGAGTCTTAAGAAAGAAAACCGCCTGGCTCTCCTGCTCACTAAAAATCGCTACAAGCACATTTGCGCCTGTCACTTCGCTTTTACCGGAGGACTGCACGTGGAACACCGCTCGCTGCAGCACGCGCTGGAAACCCAGGGTGGGCTGGGTATCACGCTCCTCCTCATCGGCGGGAATCAACGGCGTCGTTGCGTCGACGAACTCGACCAAATCACCGCGCAAACCCCCGATATCGGCCCCACATGCCTTAAGCACACGTATAGCGTCGTTATTGTCCAACAAGGCCAGCAAAAGGTGTTCAACCGTCATGAACTCATGGCGTTTACTTCTGGCACCTCGAAAGGCTTCGTTCAAGGTTTGTTCCAGGTCTTTACTCAGCATGTAATGCTCCTAAGGGGCTCAGCCCTCCGATGCCTCGATTTCACACAGCAAGGGGTGCTCGTTTTCCCTTGCGTATTGGTTGACCTGGGCCGCCTTCGTTTCGGCAATATCGCGGGTGAAAATCCCGCAAACACCCTTCCCTTGCGTATGCACAGTCAACATCACGTGAGTCGCCTGCTCCCGGTTCATGCGGAAGAAGGTTTCCAATACTTCAACGACAAACTCCATAGGGGTGTAGTCGTCGTTCATTAAAATAACCTTGAACAACGGAGGCCGCTTGAGCTCCGGTTTAGACTCCTGCAGCGCCAGACCACCATCGGAATCGGTGTCTTCCTTGCTCATGCGAACCAGTACACTGTGCCGGATATCGCCCACTGGATTGTTCTCGCTACTTCTGATTACTAACAACAGGTTTGACCTACATTATACGGGAAATCATTTGCTGGCAAAGTTGCCGGCCCCCTTGGATGTTCGTAGAATATGGGCCACTCGCTACAGCGTCCCCTTTCCAATTTGCAGCCGTCCTCATCCAACTGATACGAAATCCGTCCGGAACGGTCGATCACCAGCGCCGAGACTGTCATCGCCCAGTATATGCTGTCGACGGAAGGCCCCGGGCGCCTGCCGTCGGAGCCGTCGGAATAGACGCGAGAATTGGGCGGCATCGCTAATACCGACCTGAAGCGCAACCTCAGTGATAGAAAGGTCCGGCACCAGCAGCAGTTCGCAGGCGCGGTCGATGCGTCGAAGATTGATCTCTTCCACTAGGGTACGGCCTGTCCAGGTTCTCCATTGTCGTCTCAGATGCCGTTCCGAGATACCACAAGCATGCGCAATGCTGCCTACCCGCAAGCGCTCGTGAAGTTGATCCTCTATGTATTCGACAACGCGCTGTCGCAACCTAACATATTGATCATCCAACACGGGTTCCTTATAACCGCCGAGCGCCACGAGGATCTGATTTAGCAATAGCATAGACGCATCGCGATAGAATGGGCTTTCAAGTGGCTGCTGTTTGTGTCGCGCCAAGCGCAGTGCATGTTCAAATAGTGGGATTAAATGCCACTGACCCGGTAGATGTTGAGTGTGCTCACGAAGGAAATCCGCCAGCGCTGCCTGCATGAGCTGTGGCTGAGGGGTTACCCGCTGACCCAGCGGGTGCTGCGTCACATAAAAGCCAAAAAAATAGATACACAGATCCCGGGAATCCATGGAGCGTATTTCATGAACACAATCAGAATCGGCCAGGAACAGATCGGCTGGCTCCAGTGCATGCAGAACGCCGTTGTGCTCGAACTCGCCCCGGCCGGAAATGACAAGGCATGGTTCAAAAAATGAGTGCTTATGGAGCTGATTTCGATGCGTGTTAGCAAAGGATATTTGCCTACATCGGCTGAAATTGACGTGAAAAAACGTTCTTTTGCCCACAACGGTACTCTATCGGTCTGGCCGAAATAGTCAATCATTTGTCCGGATTTTCGCTACTCATGACCGATCCGCGATCATATTATTGCCTCATCTAAATCATAAACATCCACCGTGAGTGCAGGGGTAAGCGGCTATGGACATCAAAACTGACTTCGATAAGAACGGCTTCTGCCTCGCTCACAATGTATTCAGCGAAACTGATCTAGAGCACATGGAATCAGCGTTTGACCGCATCGTCTATCAACTCAAACACAGCGGAGAAAACATCGATGCCCGCTGGCGCAGCGCGAATACCGATAAGATCGACGGCGGAACATCCCAGGTGATCCATACGCATAATGTTCACCGCTATTGCGCTACCTGGCTGTCCGCTATTACCGACGCTCGATTCCTAGACCATGTAGAACACATCATCGGTCCTGACATCGTGCTGCATCACAATAAGCTTTTTGAAAAACCACCCCGAGAAGGGTCTCCTTTTCCTATCCACCAGGACTGGTGGTATTTTCCCACTGAACGGGACTCCATGATGGCTGCCGTCATTTTTCTCGGCGACGCCAACGATGAATGCGGTGGATTTCGCGTGTATCCCGGTTCCCATCGATTAGGGCGCCTGCCCAATTCATCCGGACTTTATGAATCTGATGCGCTGAGTGATTACCCCCTGGAAGGGGCGACCGCCATTAACGCCGTTCGAGGCGATGTGCTGTTCTTCAGCTATTTTCTTCTCCACGGATCAACGCCCAACCGATCGGACAATACGAGGAAGTCTGTGCTGGTGCAGCTTTACAGTGGCAATGATCGGGTACTGCCAAACTTGGAGGTCAATCATGCAAACGAACAGCTCGTGCTAAGAGGATGGAATCACGGAATGAGCAGAGCGCTGGCGAGCGAGTGAGCTATCCTGAGACGATACAGGCGGCCCTTACAGGTCGCCTGTATCGCCTAGGCTGTGAAAGTTCTTAGATGAATGGCAAGGCTGTCTCAAGCAGTGTGTCGGCCTTACATTGATTCCACTATCGCTTTGCCAAACTCAGAGCAGGACAACAAGGTGGCACCTTCCATCAGGCGTTCGAAGTCGTATGTAACTGTGCCTTTTTGTATCGCCCCATTCATGCCATCGATAATCAAGTCTGCTGCCTCATTCCAACCCATATGTCGCAGCATCATCTCTGCTGAGAGGATGAGAGAACCAGGATTCACTTTGTCTTGACCCGCATACTTAGGCGCGGTGCCGTGGGTAGCCTCAAATAGCGCGATATCATCAGACAGGTTCGCACCGGGTGCGATTCCGATACCGCCGACCTGTGCCGCCAGTGCGTCCGACAGGTAGTCGCCGTTCAGATTCAGAGTGGCAACCACGCTGTACTCTTTGGGCCGGGTCAGCACCTGCTGCAACATGGCGTCAGCGATCACATCCTTGATGACAATTTCCTTGCCTGTATTGGGGTTTTTCACCGAAACCCAGGGGCCGCCGTCTAACAGTTCACCGCCGAACTCTTCCTGCGCCAGTTCGTAACCCCAGTCTCGGAAAGCACCTTCGGTAAACTTCATGATATTACCCTTGTGCACCAGCGTAACTGAAGGCAAATCCTGATCGATCGCGTACTGAATGGCTTTACGGACTAAACGCTTCGTGCCCTCGGCCGAGACGGGCTTGATGCCAATACCTACATTGCTTGGGAAGCGGATCTTGGTTGCACCCATTTCATTGATAATGAAGTCCACGACTTTTTGCGCTTCGGGACTGCCGGCCTGATACTCTATTCCGGCATAGATATCCTCCGAGTTTTCTCGAAAAATCACCATATTGCACGCGCCGGGATCCTTAACGGGTGAAGGCACGCCTTCAAACCAACGTACCGGTCGCAGACAGGTATAAAGATCGAGTTCCTGCCTGAGAGCAACATTCAAGGATCGAAAGCCGCCACCAACTGGGGTCGTTAATGGGCCCTTGATCGCAACGATGTATTCTTTGATCGCCTCCAGCGTCTCTTCTGGAAACCAGTCACCGTCATAAAGTTCTGCCGCTTTTTCGCCAGTGTAAATCTCCATCCAGGATATTGCCTTGTCACCGCCATAGGCTTTTTTAACGGCGGCATTTACCACGTCGATCATCACGGGACTGATATCGACACCGATACCATCACCCTCGATATAGGGGATAATTGGATTCGAAGGGACGTTCAGGCTGAAGTCGTCGTTGACGGTGATTTTGTCACCCTGAGACGGTACCTGAATATGCTTGTAGCCCATAATATACTCCGTTGTATTACGACTCGAGATTAGCTGGGGATGCTCTAGTGGTGTCGCCACTGGCCGAGCGGCGCGTAGTGTAGCACGATAGAGCGTCATTCTGTTGAGGGGCACAGGTATCCGACACCCCTTCGAGTGTTTTTAGACAAGATTGAACAAAAAGCATGGCCGGGCTGATAGTATTTAACAAACCTTATCAAGTGTTGAGTCAGTTTTCCGATAAGCAGGGTCGCCGTACACTGGCCGATTATTTATCCGCGCCTGGCTATCGGGTAGCCGGTCGGCTCGACTACGACTCAGAAGGACTGCTTTTGCTCACCGACGATGGCATGCTTCAGCAGTTGATAGCAAACCCCCGCCATAAGCGATGGAAGACCTATTACGTGCAGCTAGAGGGCGCAATTTGCGACGACGCGGTCACAAAACTGAAGCAGGGTGTGCAACTCAAGGATGGCATGACCCGGCCAGCTCGAGCAAAGAAGATCTCGCCGCCAACGATCCCGCGGCGCGAGCCAGCAGTGCGCAAGCGTAAGCACGTGCCGGACAGCTGGATCGAATTGAGTATCGCAGAGGGCCGGAATCGGCAGGTCCGGCGAATGACCGCAGCCGTGGGCTTTCCTACGCTGCGCCTTATGCGCGTGACTGTGGGAGAATGGTCCCTGGAAGGACTCCCAGCCGGCGCTCACCGTAAACTCGACGTCAATATGCCAGTCAAGACCAACAAACGAGCGGTCGCCAAGACCCGATCCAGGATTCGCTAAATGGCAGCGTGGTACCCCCATGTTACTGTAGCGACTGTCATCGAAGATGCCGGGCGCTTTCTCATGGTTGAGGAGCGGGACAAAACCTCCGGCAGACTGGTCTTCAACCAGCCGGCCGGACACGTGGAGAGAAACGAAGATTTAATGGCCGCCGCACTGCGCGAAACCTTGGAGGAGACCGCCTGGCATGTCGAACTGACCGGCGTTCTCGGGATCGCCATGTACAGCTCGCCATCAAACGGTACGACATACATGCGGACCACGTTTATAGGCACTGCGATCGAGTACGACGTGGATTCTTCTTTGGACCCCGATATTTATCAGGTTCACTGGCTGGATTATGAGTCATTACTGGCCAATTCTGATAGAATGCGCAGCCCCCTGGTAATCGAGTCTGTGGACAGGTACCGGGCGGGAGTTCGGTATCCTCTAGAGTTTATTTACGGCCCATGAGCTTTAACGCTGCCAGCAAAGTCATCGTCGGCATGTCCGGTGGTGTTGACTCTTCAGTGTCTGCCTTACTGCTACGTGAGCAGGGCTACCAGGTGGAAGGCCTGTTCATGAAAAACTGGGAGGAAGACGACGGCACGGAGTACTGCACCGCTAAACAAGATTTCGCCGACGCACAGGCGGTTGCTGATGCGTTGGACATCAGACTGCACGGTGCCAACTTTGCCGCCGAATACTGGGACAATGTGTTCGAACATTTTCTAACAGAATACCGGGCTGGTCGGACGCCCAATCCAGATGTCTTGTGTAATCGCGAGATTAAATTCAGGGCCTTTCTAGACTACGCCCTCGCGCTGGGAGCCGACTGCATTGCAACGGGCCACTACGCCAGAAGGGGTTCAGACAATGGTCGCGGCACGCTGTTGAAGGGGTTGGATAACACCAAGGATCAAAGTTACTTTCTCCATGCCGTAGGCTGTCGAGAACTGGAACAAACGCTGTTCCCTCTGGGGTCAATGGACAAACACGATGTCAGGGAACTCGCATCAGAACATTCTCTAGCAACCGCCAAGAAAAAAGATTCCACGGGGATCTGTTTTATTGGTGAGCGGCGCTTCAGAGACTTCCTGAAGCAATATCTCCCTGCCCTGCCCGGCCCCATTCACAGCCTGGATGGCGAACTGCTAGGCCAGCATCAAGGCTTGATGTACCACACTTTGGGTCAGCGTCAGGGGCTGGGTATTGGCGGTCTTGCCAATTACGATGACGCGCCATGGTATGTTGTAGAGAAAGATCTCGAGTCGAATGTTCTCTTCGTCGCCCAGGGCAATGACCACCCGGCACTGTTTCGACAGACTCTCTTTAGCCGAGAGATTCTTTGGATCGCGGGAGAGGAACCGTCACTACCCGCCTCGCTGTCCGCCAAGATCAGATATCGACAGACAGACCAGCCCTGTACGCTAACACGCGAAGATCAGGGCTACCGGGTCGATTTTAGTACGCCCCAACGCGCAGTCACACCCGGACAATCTGTGGTCTTTTACAATGGGGAGCGCTGTCTGGGTGGCGGCGTTATCGAGAGGACCGCCTAATTGCGATGAGTGACACCGCCTACAGTAATCTGGAGCGGCAAACGATTGCACTTGCAGGTGTCGCGCAATCGGCACGATTGGTTGATCAGGTGTCCAAGACTGGAAGCTATCCGCTGGAGTTTCTTTCACCTTCCATCAACAGCCTATTTGCATTCGATGCTGAGTCTGTCGAAGCGATTTACGGCGGTGTGGCCGGTATTAAACTGGGACTAAATAACTTGAGCAGTCTCCTGGCCAGCCGCCAGGCGGAAGAAAATCGCGATCTGGTGCGATATGTTTTTGCCATACTCTACCTGGAACGCAAATTTGCTGGGGATTCCGCCATGATGTCGGTGGTGCACTCCAGACTAGAGCACACCAGCTTTAAAGCAGATCATTTTGCGAGTCATGTGCAGGAAGTATGCAGCAGTCTATCGGGGATCTATCAAGACACTTTGAGCAAACTCAAGTTTCGAATCAAAGTCACAGGCAGTGCGCAGCATCTGGAGAACAGCGACAATGCCGACATGATTCGCGCGGTGCTGCTAGCCGGTATTCGCTCCGCGTTTCTTTGGCATCAGTTAGGCGGTCG
Organism: Pseudomonadota bacterium; assembly: GCA_039178015.1. Taxonomy (GTDB): domain Bacteria; phylum Pseudomonadota; class Gammaproteobacteria; order Pseudomonadales; family Halieaceae; genus JARRPM01. The sequence goes on along the minus strand of JBCDFM010000010.1, from coordinate 25,086 downwards.
TCGCTGGAAATTGATCGTACAACGCAAAGCGCTATTGCGGACCTCACAGCAACTGTCACGCGGCCTGGGCGTGGTGTAAAATCGGCATTTCTGCCAAGGACAGCCATTGCATGAAGCTCTCAGCGCTTAGCGCCGTATCCCCTATTGACGGCCGTTACGGCAGCAAGACCGAGCGGTTGCGCGATATTTTCAGTGAATATGGCCTTATTAAGCGCCGCGTACTGGTAGAAGTGCGCTGGCTGCAGAGTCTAGCTGAGCATCCTGATATTACAGAGATACCCCCCATATCGCCAACGGCACACAAGACCCTCAATAAGCTTGCAGAAAAACTCAAGGAAGTTGACGCCGAGCGCATCAAGGATATCGAATCGATCACCAATCACGATGTCAAAGCAGTGGAATACTTCATCAAAGAAAAGTTTGAAGGCAACGAAGAGCTCGAGTCGATCGCTGAATTTGTACATTTTGCCTGCACATCGGAGGACATCAATAATCTCGCGCATGCTCTTATGTTGAAAGATGCGCTAGCCGAGGTCGTGTTGCCACAAATGGGCGACATTATCGAGGCGCTTGCCAACATGGCTCGAGCCCACGCAGACATCCCTATGCTATCGCGCACTCATGGGCAGACAGCCAGCCCCACTACCATGGGTAAGGAAATCGCTAACGTGGTTGCGCGGCTACGCCGTCAGCTCGAACAGGTTGAGGCGGTATCCTTGATGGGCAAAATCAATGGTGCAGTGGGCAACTACAACGCGCATTTAGCAGCCTATCCAGATATCGATTGGCAGACAAACGCCGAGCAGTTTGTACAATCGCTAGGTCTACAGTTTAACGCTTATACGACACAGATCGAACCTCATGATTATATGGCTGAGCTATTTGATGCTATAAGCCGTTTCAACATCGTTTTGATTGATTTTGCGCGAGACGTCTGGGGTTATATTTCCCTCGGTTACTATAAACAGAAGACCGTCGCGGGCGAGGTAGGGTCCTCTACTATGCCACACAAGGTTAACCCTATTGATTTCGAGAATGCCGAAGGTAATCTCGGCATGGCAAATGCGGTGTTTGCTTACCTTGGAAGTAAACTACCTGTCAGTCGCTGGCAGCGCGATCTGACAGATAGCACCGTACTGCGAAATATGGGCGTTGGCTTCGCCTACAGTATTATCGCCTACCAGTCCGCCATGAAAGGAATCAATAAACTCGAGTTGAACGTTCAACGTCTTGCAGACGACCTAGACGATAGCTGGGAAGTGCTGGCGGAGCCCATTCAAACGGTGATGCGTCGTCACGGCATTGAACAACCCTATGAAAAACTCAAAGAACTGACTCGTGGTCAACGCATGAGCGCAGAGTTGATACAGCGCTTTATCGTCACACTGGACTTGCCAGAACAAGCGCGCCGCGACTTGCTCGCACTTACCCCGGCAAGCTACACCGGCAACGCCACTGATCAGGCCAAAACTATTTGATGCGCCTGACCAATGGATGGTTTAAAGCTTGATAAGCGCAATTTTCTGGACAAATACTGGCAGCGCCAACCACTGTTAATACCGGCGGCACTGGACCCATTTATTGTCCCCTTATCTGCCGATGAACTAGCCGGACTCGCCCTGGAGGAACACGTCGAGTCTCGCATTATCGAATATCGTGATGGGCAATGGTGCTCAATTCACGGACCCTTCGCAGAAGCAGACTTCAAGCGTTCAGCACCCTGGACACTGCTGGTGCAGTCGGTAGACCACCACGTTCCGCCCGTGGCAGAGCTACGCAAACTGGTAGACTTTATCCCACAGTGGCGGATTGACGACGTTATGATGAGCTATGCCGTCGACGGCGGCAGTGCCGGGCCTCATTATGATAATTATGATGTTTTTTTATTGCAGGGCGAAGGTGAAAGACTGTGGCGTCTCGGACAGCGATGTCATCGCGATACACCCAAGCTCAGCGACAGCGAACCGCGCATCATCGAGGAATTTCAGTGTGAACAGGAATACCTGCTTGGCTCGGGTGATATTTTGTACATTCCACCGGGGGTGGCCCACTGGGGTATAGCGAGGGGCGAGTGCACTACCTTTTCCATTGGTTTTCGCGCCCCAAGGGTTGTCGACTTGATATCTCGATGGGCCGATAGCGTTTTAGAGATGACAGATGCCAGCCTCTTCTATGCCGATAGCACGCGACCAAAGGACGCCCGACCCGGCGAGATCAGCACTCGGGAAATAGAGCGCGCAGCCGAGCTAGTTCGCCGCACTATTGCCGCAGACACCGATGGACGGTGGTTTGGTGAGCTGGTGACGGAGGCCAAGGGGGATTTCCGATTGGACCATACCGAACTTGAATCCGCCCGACAACGACTAGGTCAACCGCATGTTGTCACGCTCAGCCCAGCGGCCAAGCTGGCATGGATGCAACAATCGATGGGCATTACAGTGTTCGCTAATGGCGAATGTCGAGTATTTTCCTCATTGATTCTCGACACGCTTGTAACGCTGTGTGACAGTTGGCGAATAAGCAATGCGTCACTCGCGAACGCCTTGGTACAGGACGAGTGCGCCGAACTGCTGGAATTTCTTTTGGATACCGGTTGCATCGATGTCAAATGAGTTTTTGAGCGCGGTGGAGTACCCACACCCCTTTGATGATCTGGCTGTGGAGCTGTGCGCCTCTGCGGCCAGAGAGATTTGTATTCTTAGTCCACGTCTGGACCATCAGGTGTTCGACAGAGTTGAGATTGTTGATGCCATAGCCGGCCTGGTCCGAAGCAGTCGACAAACGAGGATCAGAATTCTAATTGCCGACTCACGCTCAGTAGTAGCCCGCGGTCATAGACTGTTGCTACTGGCGCGACGACTCCCCACCTCAGTACATATACGCAAACAGGAAGAGCACCCACAATGGAAAGGTGAAACCATCGTGATTTGTGACCGAGACGGCGTGCTCTACAAGCCGGGAGACAGTGATCACAATGGATTTTTCGAGCCCTCCTCCAAAGCATCTACCCAGGCACATTTAGAACTGTTCAACGAGTTGTGGCGGCACAGCGTCGAAGATATCGAGCTGCGCTCCTTCAGCCTCTAGGCACTGGCAAAAGCGCATGTCACTGACAGTTAAGCTGGACGAAGTCCCCTATTGCAGAGACAGTTGCGAGCTGTTTGATCGCATTATCGATCTCCCCTTCGCTGTCATGCTAGACAGTAGCTTTCCTCACAGCACTGCAGGTCGGTACGATATTCTTACTGCGTCACCATCGACCGATCTGTCCGGACTTAAAGCCGGCAGCAACCACCGTGAGGCGGCAGCATTCTTTGCAGGGCTGGCGACATTTCAGCGAGAGCACTATTTCGACACGCAACCCGTTTCCGAGGATTTACCCTTTTGCGGCGGGCTGCTGGGATATATCAGCTACGACTGCGGTAATCGACTTCATGGAATCAAGGCGAGCGACGCTGATCCGTGTTCAAGTAACGAGCCGCTCGTCCAATTGCGGGCCTATGAATGGTGCGTGATACAGGATCACCTGTTGCGTCGTGCCACCCTGGTTTGCCGACCTGCTGTGAGCACCCAAACACGCTCAGATTTGTTGAAGCGTCTGCACGCGCAGAAAAAGACAGACCAAGGAGATTTTCATTTGCGGACGAAGTTTTCTTCGAACTTCACTGCCACCAGTTATCGCGACGCCTTCGATCGCATCCAGGAATACATACTTGCCGGGGACTGCTATCAGGTCAATCTAGCACAACGCTTCAAAGCTCGATATCAGGGTGCACCCTGGCACGCGTATCGTGCGCTGCGACGGGTGGCCGCTGCACCTTTCTCCGCATTCTTCAGCCAGGGCGGCCACAACGCCATTATCAGCTTGTCGCCGGAACGGTTTCTCTCCTTACACGGCCAGCATGTGGAAACAGCGCCGATCAAGGGCACGCGACCGCGCTACGGCAATAAAGCTGAAGACCGCAAGGCAAAGCGAGAGTTGCGAGCGTCGATTAAAGATCGGGCTGAAAACCTGATGATAGTTGATCTGCTGCGCAACGATCTTGGACGCAGTTGCGTGCCCGGCAGCATCCATGTAGATCGCATGTTCGAAGTCCAAACGCTCGCCACCGTACACCATCTGGTTAGCACGATAAGCGGCAAGCTCGCCCCCACACGTTGTGCCGTTGAATTACTGCGAGATAGTTTTCCCGGTGGTTCGATAACGGGAGCACCGAAGCGCCGGGCGATGGAGATTATTGCCGAACTTGAGCCACATGCGCGTGAGGTTTACTGCGGCTCAGTGCTATATATCAGCGCTGATGGTCGTCTGGACAGTAATATCGCTATCCGCACACTACTGTGTCGCGATGGTGATATACAGTGCTGGGCTGGCGGCGGAATCGTGGCGGACTCTCACTGGGAGCAAGAATATCAGGAGACCTGGCACAAAGTTGGGCCGTTTATCAAGCTGCTTGAACAGCTATGATGCGATGAGGCACTGCAGTGATGGTTGGCAATGCGACGACGCTGTTCTAAGCTTAGCAGTACAAGAAAAAACAGCAGGGATGATCGGGGTAGCGTAGACATGACGAGGTCGTTTTGGTGTCAAAGCAAAAACCTGAGAGATCCCTACATCAACGGGTCAACGAACTGTTGCATAACAAGCCGGTTACTTTCGCAATAGAAGAGCCTAAAGAAGAGTCGATTGAAGCGCTCTTAACTCTACTCAACAGAGCTGAAAAAGAACTGGAATCTGCGCAGAAACGTGTCGATCGCTTAAGATGGGAGCTAGAAAAAGCCCGGTCCTGAGTTACATTTGACAGCACAGCGCAACTGAATTCTCATAACAACGCCAATTCCCTTTCACTCGCTTCAACAAATGCTACTTTCAGCTCTTCCAGGCTTGCTACCGATTTAAACTGGGGAAATTCCTGCACGACGTTGTCGGGAGCATGGATCAAAAAGCCGACATCGGCCTCTGCCAGCATGGTGGTATCATTGTAAGAATCTCCCGCGGCAAGGACCCGATAGTGCAGGCTGTGAAAGGCCTTTACAGAGGCGCGCTTGGGATCTTTCTGACGCAATTTGTAATCAACAACGCGTCCGCTCTCGTCGGTCACTAATCGATGACATAGCAGCGTGGGCCATCTTAGCTGACGCATTAATGGTTGCGAAAACTCATAGAAGGTATCCGAGAGAATCACGAGCTGAAAACGCTCCCGTAACCAATCAACGAATTCAATTGCTCCCGGTAGCGGCTCTAGCGTGCCAATCACAGACTGAATATCCTGGATCTTGAGACCGTGCTGCTCTAGCAGCTCCAAGCGCTGACGCATCAACACGTTGTAGTCGGGAATGTCACGTGTCGTAGCACGCAGTTCCTCAATCCCAGTTCGCTCGGCAAACGCTATCCAAATTTCTGGTACAAGCACACCTTCCAGATCCAGGCAGGCTAGCTCCATGTGTTTCTCCTAAGTGTGCGATTAATCAGTATGGCGCTCTGAGATTAGCGCTCACACTAACAGCGAGCTCTCAGTGGCCATCCCACAGTTTCAGTATACCGGCAATTTGATATGCGAAAAGAGCTCTTCTAACTCTGCTTTGCTGTGATGCTGAAACGCTTCCTGTACGACATCACGGGTGAGATGGGGCGCAAAGTCCTCGATAAATTCATACATATAACCGCGTAAAAAGGTCCCTTTACGACAGCCTATACGCGTGACGCTGCTATTAAATAGATGGCTGGCATCCAGGGCTACCAGATCGCCATCGTTTTGATCATCATAGGCCATGGCCGCAACGATGCCGATACCCAAACCCAACCTGACGTAGGTCTTTATCACGTCGGCATCAGCCGCAGTAAAAACGACGCGCGGTTCCAGCCCTTTTTCAACAAACGCTTCGTCCAGCTTTGATCGACCTGTGAAACCGAACACATAAGTCACTATTGGATGTGCAGCAACTGCTTCCAGAGTGAGCGTTGATAACTGGGTTAAGGGATGGTCTCGCGGAACCAAAATACACCGATTCCAACGATAGCACGGCATCATGATTAGGTCAGAAAACAGTTCCAATGCTTCGGTCGCAATAGCGAAATCCACCGTCCCGTCGGCAGCCAGCTCTGATATTTGCATGGGCGTTCCCTGGTGCATGTGCAGGGAAACATCTGGATAGCGCTCCATAAACTTTTCGATAATACCGGGCAGAGCATATCGGGCCTGCGTGTGCGTAGTCGCGATCGACAAGGCCCCCTTGCGTTCATTGGAATACTCCTGGGCGACCTGCTTAATGCTCTCGACTTTCCGCAAAACCTCTCCAGCGGTTTCCAGTATTACTTCCCCTGCTGGCGTCACGTGGGTCAAATGCTTGCCGCTGCGCGCAAATATCTCCACCCCGAGTTCGTCCTCAAGCAACCTTATTTGTTTGCTGATACCGGGCTGCGAGGTGTAGAGGCTTTGAGCGGTCGCCGATACATTGAGTTCGTGATGAGCGACCTCCCAAATGTAACGCAACTGCTGAAGCTTCATGCTTTTCTCCGAAATCAACCGCGTCCGATAACACGATTAGTTATAAAGAATAGCCATTAAATGCGGCAAGTGCCAAGAATAGCGACAATCACGTTGCCTTTAACGCAATTAGGAATTAGCGATACCGTGGGGAACATGACCGGTTGCAATATGCTCTTTGGCCGATTCGCAGTGGCTTGTTTGATCATCAAAGAACACATCTGCTCGATATGCCTTCAAAAAATCCGTTTTGTTGAGGCCGCCTAAAAAGATCGATTCATCAATGCGGATATTCCAGGCTCTCAGCGTTCTAATCACTCGTTCGTGTGCTGGCGCAGATCTGGCGGTCACCAAGGCAGTTCTGATAGGGGCTTCTGTCGCGGGAAAAGACTGTTGCAGTCGCTGAAGCGCTGCTAAGAATGGCTTAAACGGTCCACCCGCGAGCGGTTGATGTGCCGCCGCCTTCTCGCTCGCGGTGAAAGCATCCAAGCCTTCGCGCTTGTACACTTGTTCAGCCTCATCGGAAAAGACTACAGCATCGCCATCGAAAGCGAATCTCAGCTGATCATCATCTGTCTTCGCAGCCTTACCGGACACCAGAGTGGCCGCTGCCACGCCACAGTCTAGCGCGTAGCGGACATCCTCTGCTTCATTAGAAAGGAACAGTTGGCAGCCGAACGCATTGATATAGCGCCATGGACTTTCACCGCCACAGAACGCAGCGCGACTGATGGCGAGGTCGTAGTGTTCGATGGAGTTGAAGACACGCAGCCCGGTATCGGCGCTGTTACGTGATAGCAGCACTACCTCAACCTGTGACTCTTCACCTAGTCGATCATTTAGTCGCAATAGCTTGTGCACGAGGGGAAAGGCTTCGCCAGGTTCTAGGGGCTCATCTTCACGCGCAATTTGGTAAGCTGAAAACGCTTCTACCCCTTCATTTTGATACACCTGATGACTGGCATCGAGGTTAAAGAGGGCCCGTGAGGAAATGGCAATGACCAATCTGTCGTCGAGGCTCGCCGGCATAAGACAAGAATACCCAGTTGTTCGCGTCGGTGCCAGAGAACCCGATATTCGACCTAAAACCTACTGAGCCAGTGCCGCCGCTCTTCTGTCCAGGTAATCACGGGTGAGTTTAAACACGACTGGGCTCAACAACAGCAAGGCGATTAGATTAGGTAGCGCCATAAACGCATTTAGCGTATCGGCGATCAGCCAAATTAGCTCCAACTCGACGATTGTGCCCACCGGAATCGCTATCACCCACGCGACCCGAAACGGCATTGTGATTTTCGAGCCAAATAGATACACCGCGCAGCGCTCGCCATAGAAAGACCAGCCAATAATCGTGCTGAAAGCAAACAGGCACAAGCCAATAGCAACCACATGATCGCCACCGGGAAACGCTCTATCAAATGCCATGGCAGTGAGACTGGCGCCGTTTACGCCGGTTTCCCAAACACCGGTGATTACGATAACAAGACCGGTCATGGTACAAACGATAAGGGTATCAATAAACGTGCCCAGCATCGCAATCATACCTTGTTGAACAGGTTCTTTGGTCTGCGCCGCAGCATGCGCAATGGGCGCGCTACCCAAACCGGCCTCATTCGAAAATATACCTCTGGCAACCCCGAATCGCAGGGCAGCCCACACCGTCGCACCGGCGAAGCCGCCAGTAGCAGCGGTGCCGTTCAGCGCACTGTCAATAATCGTTGCGAAGGCCGAGGGTAGCTCGTCAAGGTGCATAACGATGACCACGAAGCTCATCAACATGTAGCTAATCGCCATAAAGGGCACCAGAAAACTGGCCACATTGGCAATGCGTTTAATGCCCCCCAGCAACACCGTTGCCACCAGCACCATAAGTATCACGCCAGTGATTACAGGCTCAAAGGCATAGTTATCGCTCAATACCTGTGACACCGTATTCGACTGAACGGTGTTGGCGAGCCCAAATCCAGCAAGAGCACCAAACACGGCAAACAGAAAGCCCAGCCAGTGCCAGCGACGACCCAACCCGTTTCGAATGTAGTACATGGGTCCACCGCTGTAGACACCGCGCTCGTCCTGCTCGCGATAACGCACGGCCAGCGTGGCCTCCGCAAATTTAGTGGCCATGCCAACCAGAGCGGTGATCCACATCCAAAACAGAGCACCGGGCCCACCTAGAGCAACCGCCGTTGCGACACCCGCGATATTGCCAGTACCGATGGTCGCAGACAGGGACGTCATCAACGCGCCAAACGGCGGAATATCGCCCTTGCCGTCTCCTTTTACGCCACCGAATAACAGTCTGAACGCAAAACCTATTTTGCGCAGAGTCAGAAACCGCAAACCGAGGCTGAGGTAAAGGCCAGTCCCCAGTAACAGCACCAGCATAGCCGGGCCCCAGGCCCAGTCATTAATGGTGATGATAAGCTCTTCCATGGTGACTCCCTGTTACGCGCCCGCTGGCAGCGCTTTGTCGCATTTGCCGCAGCCTAGGGGCCGTTGCACTTAGCCGCGAAATCCGGTGCGTTGCGGGAATAAACCAAATATTCCGCCGGTGTGCACAAAGACAATATCCCGCTTGCCCTGAAAACGACCAGCGGCTATTTCTTTTAGCATACCGCCGAATGCCTTGCCTGTGTAAACAGGGTCCAGCACTATACCTTCAAGTTGAGCAAGTTCGGAGATCGCGTCGAATACCGCTTGATCTGCGATTCCGTAACCGCGCCCGACGTAGCCGTCAATCACGCGAGTCGCCATCATGGGCAGCGTATCAATCTGAAAGCGCCGCTGCCAATCTAATGCATCTGCCGCAACTTTATCTAAAAAGTACTGCTCATCATCGCAAACATTGATCCCCCATACATCGGCGGGCAAATCGTGCAGGGCCGCGCCCAACGTCAGACCCGCCTGGGTGCCGCCAGACCCGGTGGCAATAACAAGATGACCTGACTCAATCTGATGGGCATGAAAGTCCTGCTTTAACTCTTCGCAGGCAGCGATGTAGCCCCATATACCAAGCCCATCACTGCCGCCAGTGGGCACCATTAGTGCGCTTTGACCAAGGGATTTATAATGTTCTACCCAGTGATCGAACAGCGCAGGCAGTTCTGCAAAAAACTGTTTTTTGGGGTAGTAGCTAATGGCTGCCCCTGCCAAGCGGTCCAACAGCAAGTTACCCTCATAGTCACCAGGTTCTTCGCCACGCAGCAGTAGGTGCACGCGAAGTCCAAGTTGTGCACCGGCAAAAGCGGTTGCACGGCAGTGGTTGCTTTGGACGCCCCCGCAGGTAATCAGCGTGTCGTAGCCCTGGTCCTGGGCGTGGGCAGTGATGAACTCCAACTTGCGTACTTTGTTGCCGCTAAGCAAGCAGCCCGTGAGGTCGTCCCGCTTGATCCACAGGCGATGACCATGACCCCATTTCTTGGTGGCTCGTTCCAGAAACTGTAGCGGAGTTGGCGTTTGGGCCAGGGCGTTTCTTCGCGGGTATTGCAGATCCATCCTGACCGCTTTTGTGGTTTAGCCGATAGACTTCAGAGTGCCTTTTGGCAGCACGGCATGAACATGCACCCTCTGGAATTTCATGTCCACATTGTTTGCCACATTTAGCACCATGTAATTTTCATCCAACGACGTGATCTTGCCCAATATACCCGAAGAGGTCACCACTTCATCGCCCTTATTCATGCTGGCAACCAGTTGCTGGTGTTCTTTTTGCCGCTTGCGCTGCGGGCGTATCGCTATGAAGTAAAATAGAACGAACAATCCTACCAGAAACAGTATTTGGAACAGCTCACCTCCACCAGAGGGTGCGCCTTCAGCTTGAGCATGAGCGCTGGCAATAAAGAGACTCATTAAAAAGATTCCTGTGGTTGATCAATCATTAGTCAGTCTGTGAAAGGGGGGCTAATGTACAAGTTTTCAACTTGAGCCGCAATTCAGGCACACGGCACTATTCAGTCGCTAAGCGAAACCTAATTCAGGGTTAAGTCATACTCCATGATTTGGGGCGCATGATCCGAAAAGCGCTCATCTTTATAGATATCGGCAGCCACCACACTCGCGGCCAGTGCGGGCGTAATGACCTGGTAATCCAATCGCCAGCCCACGTTCTTCGCCCAAGACTGGCCACGATTCGACCACCAGGTGTACTGTTCCGATTCCTGGTTGACAAGCCGAAATGAGTCGATGTAACCGACCTCATCGTACAGCACATCCAGCCAGGCCCGCTCCTCCGGCAAGAAGCCGGAATTCTTGCGGTTTGCGCGCCAGTTTTTGAGATCAATTTCTTTATGGCAGATATTCCAGTCGGCGCAAATAATGAACTGGCGACGCTTACGTCGCAGTGTCCGCAAATGCTCCATAAAGCTGTCCATAAACTGGTACTTTTTTTGCTGAGCAGCTTCGCTGCTGGAGCCGGATGGCATGTACAAAGAGATGACACTAAGCCCATCGTAGTCTGCCTGAATGTAGCGACCCTCTGAGTCTGCGGGATCCCAACCCAGCCTGTCGGTCACCCGTTTGGGCTTGATCCGCGAAAACAGCGCAGTACCACTATATCCTGGTTTCACGGCGTCATTGTAGAAGCAATGATAGCCCTCCGGTTGAAACATCGGATCGGTAAGTTGATGAATCTGGGCTTTTGTTTCCTGGATGCAGATCACATCGGCCTGCTCCCTTTCGAGCCAATCAAAAAAGCCCTTTCGAGCCGCGGCTCGAATACCGTTGGTATTACAGCTGATAACTCGGATCATCAGGTAGGGTGTTGTTCTGGATTGTGTTGAGCAGTGTAACGGAATCTGAGAAACAGGTTCAAACAAGAACGGACATATGCGGCGATGGTGCCGGCCACAGACTGTATCCCTTAACGGCAGTATTGCAGGACTTGACCTATACTTAAGTATCTACTCAGGAGATCGTCCTGCGATGACACTAACCCCGGAACACGGTCATCAGCCCAACACCAAGCGCCTATCGTCGACTCTACCGAGGGTGCTAAGGGAGTTCTCAAAACATTTTGATCGTCGCGTCACTGAACGCCTGCGTGCCAAGGGACACACTGCCATCAGCCAGTCGCACCAGATTGTCTTCTCTAATCTAGGTCTCGGGGCGACCCGTGTAACAGAGCTTGCCGATCAGGCGCAGGTAACTCAGCAGGCAATGGGCAAGACCCTGCGTGAGTTGGAGAACCTCGGTTACCTAGAGCGCGCCATCGACCAGCGTGACCGACGTGCAAAGGCGATTACTTTAACCGCGAAAGGACAGGCTCTCGTTCAGGACGCAATTGATTGCATTGAAGATACTCGGCAAGAGTACGCATCCAAAATCGGTAGCAACGAGCTGCAAGAATTGGAAAAGCGCCTTAGGGAAGCCGCTTCAAAGCTAGACCTAAGCTACCTTCCGGACCTCTGGGCGGAGACAGCCAAGGAGATACTCTGAGAAAGTATCTTCGCAACTGTTGGCCGCGTGCATACGCGTCAGGTAGTTAAAGCCGATGTCTGCGTCCTTATTCGTCCTGTAAAGGCTGCTCGGCACGGCCTATAAAAAACGGGTCTACACGATGACCTCAGGCACTGCCTTCGTTGCCCTTTCGTTCGAAAATTTTCTAATAAAATACTTGAGTTATACTTCGTATGTTATTGTTTTATATGATTTTCACTAAATATACTATAGCTCGCAATTAGCCCTTGGTGGAGCGTCATGGATCGCATTATAGATATACTGCCCCGCTGAATTGATTGCTCGCTTTATGTGCCCGGCATGTAACAAATAGTTGAGGTGGGCTATACATTCTCCTACTGCCAGGGAGATAGAAGTGTCATCCAATTCGCGATCAAATAGTACAGGCAGCAGCTCCATAGCATTGGGGTTTGCATGTTTGCAGGCCTCCCACAGTGACAGCAGATGCTCATGATGATGAGCACTGAGATGTTTCAACCGGTCATGCAGACCTCTGAACGGCGCATCGTGAGCAGGCAGCACAACGACATCGTCCGGTAGTACGTCAACAAAGTATGTATGTGACGCCAGCCATTCTTGCAGTGGGTTGGCCTCCGGTTCACTTGCCATGACGCTGATGTTGGAGGTGATCCTAGGGATCACCTGATCACCGGAAATCAAGACACCGTGGTCTTGACTGTACAGACAGGCGTGCTCGGGGCAATGGCCACGACCAATAACGACTTGCCAGTCGCGGCCGTCGATAGCAAGGATCATGCCGTCTACAAGGCGTCTATACGAGGTCGGCATGGGCGTGATGTAGGCACCAAAACCGGCGAACTTCTCCCTCGCCACGTCGATTTCAGTATCGGAATACCCCGCCCGCTTAAGGTGTAACTCGGTGGTCCAGCTAAAGTGCTTTTGCTCCATCCTGCTGAATGAAAGACCACTGAGATACTCTGTTTGGGTCATGAAAAATGGCGCCTGCCATCGCTCACATAGCCAACCTGCGAGGCCAAGGTGATCTGGATGGTAGTGGGTAGCCAATACCGCCTTAACGGGTTTGTTATCGAGATGCGAATCGAAGACGTCCAGCCAGAGCTGCTCCGTCGCGCCAAGCGCGATACCCGTATCAATAATCCACCAACCATCCTCGTCCTCAAGCAGGTAGACATTGATATGGTCCAGCGCCATGGGTAGAGGCAGGCGCAACCAAAAAATACCAGGCGCTACCTCACGCGGATCGCCAAACCCGGGGACATCCTCAAAATGATACTCAAGTGGCGGTCTGAGCGGCTTCTTCACCTACAGGCCCAGCTCCTTAATGAGCGCGATGACATCATCATGATGCGATTTGGTTTTGACCTTATCCATCACGTGCTTGAGCCTGCCGTCCTTGCCAATGATGAAAGTCGTTCGCAGCACGCCCATAAACTCTTTGCCCATAAATTTTTTCAGCCCCCACGCCCCATATTTTTCAGTCACAGCGCGGTCTTCATCCGACAGTAGTGTAAAATTCAGATCCTGCTTTTCAATGAACTTACCCAGTTTGCTGACAGGATCAGGGCTTACTCCCAACACGACTGTTTTCAACTTCGCCAATTCCTTCTTGCTATCGCGAATGCCACAGGCTTGGACAGTGCAACCCGGGGTCATGGCTTTCGGATAGAAGTACAGCACCACGTTCTTATCGCCTTTGAACTGCTTCAGGCTAACTGTGTTGTCGTCTTGATCCTGCAGTGAAAACGCCGGTGCCATATTGCCAACCTTTGGAAATGCCATACTAATGCTCCTGCTTTAGGGTTAATCGAACGCTTGACTCTAGGACTTACTTCGGACGCCGCAAATGACGCGCCACCGTGGAGACACGCACGGGAAAATGGTTAGCCTCGGCATCGGGGTAATACTGCTCCAAGGTTTCGCGCACCACCGGAAACGCAATGTCATCCCAGGGAATGTCGGATTGCTCATATAAATTTGATTCCAGACTCTCCGGACCCACACCATATTCACCATCTATGATGTTGCAGCGATAAAACATATAGACTTGGCTGATATAGGGTACGTCGAACACACGATATAATTCGAGATTGGCCACCCGTGCGCGTGCCTCCTCCCATGTCTCACGCGCAGCTCCCTCCTGAGTGGTTTCGCCGTTTTCCATAAATCCTGCAGGAAGTGTCCAATAATTTTTCCGCGGTTCGATCGCACGCTTGCACAGCAGCACGCGCCCTTCATACATCGGCAGGCAGCCCACAATCACCCGAGGATTGGTGTAGTGAATCTGTCCACAGACTGTACACACATAACGCTCGCGATCATCGCCTTCGGGGATTTTCAGCGTGACTAAATTGCCGCAACTGGAACAGTGCTTCATGGATCAATCATCTTAAGTCTAGCCAACACAGCAGTATAAAGCGTCAAAAATTATGGAGCGATGCCGGGGCATCAACCTTGCGCAAGCCGGTGATATTTACCGGAGTAAAATAAAAGCGGATCACCTTCTTCACGAACATGCACATGTTTCACCTGACCGACAATAATCAGGTGGTCCCCACCTTCATGCGTAGAATAGAGTTCACATTCAAAGCTCACCAGCGCTTCTTCAACAATGGGTGTACCTAACTCGCCCAGGCTAAAGTGATTGGAATCCAGCAGATGGTCACCTTTTTTAGCATAGCGATTAGAGTGCTCATGGTGGTCCGAGGACAGAATATTGATCGCGTAGTGTGCGGGCGTGGAGAAGATCTCGAACACTTCAGAATTGTTCTGCAAGTTCCACAAGACCAAAGGGGGATCTAGGGACACGGACGTAAACGAATTCGCCGTGAGACCGAGCGGATCGCCGCTTTCGGCCACCGTGCTGATGACGCAGACCCCTGTAGCAAACCGCCCCAGTGCATTGCGAAACTCGCGGCTATCAATGTTCATGTTTATCCTTATAGAGCATTATCGAAAAAACGAGTGTATCCATCAGTGGCTGAATATCTTCTTCAACTGATATTTTAACCCGACCAACGTCGGGCTCTTTCCGCATCTGTGGCGCGAGCTTCAACCCATCTATCACCCTTGGCAGTACTCTCCTTTTTCCAGAACGGTGCTTCATTCTTTAGGTAATCCATCACGAACTCGCAAGCGCTGAATGCCACCTCTCGATGCTCGGAAGACACGCCTACCCAAACAATCTGATCGCCAACACCTAGAGGACCTACACGATGCACGACTGACGCCGCGACAATTGGCCAGCGCTCGGCGGCCTGGCTTAAAATGGCCAAGATACTGCGCTCCGTCATCCCTGGGTAGTGCTCTAGCAGCAAATTGTTGACGCACTGGCCAATATTTTCTGAGCGTACATAGCCGGTAAATGCAACAACGGCACCCTCTTCATGGGACGCTGACAGCAGCTCTCGCTGCAAGCAGGCCGCATCAAAATCCTCGGTTTGCACACTGACACTCAAGTTATTCATCACAAAAAACCTAACCGCCAGTGACGGGCGGGAAAAAAGCAACCTCATCGCCATCTTTAAGAGGGCTGTTGCCCGTAACCATGTCGTGGTTGACAGCCCTGATCATATTCTTGCGCTCTAATGCAAGCCGCCAATTGGGTCCGCCGTCACGAATCAAGCGCTCTTGCAAACTATCCAGGCTGTCGACGCTCTCATCCCAGGGGATTTCCAGGGCGCTGCAATCGAGCTCTTCTTTTACGCTCGCAAAAAACAGTACCTTTAGCATCAATCAGCGTCCCCATCGGTGCGATTCCAATCGCCCGATTTGCCACCCGATTTGTGCATCAGGGCGACAGACTCTATTACCATACCTTTATCTACCGCCTTACACATATCGTAAATTGTAAGTGCAGCAACGCTAGCCGCCGTGAGCGCTTCCATCTCGACACCCGTCTGGCCGGTTAGCTTGCAGCGCGTCTCGACATATACGCTCGTTTCTTCTTCGCGCAATTGGAAATCGACAGATACTGACGCCAACATCAGCGGATGACAGAGCGGAATCAGGTCAGCGCACTTTTTAGCGGCCTGAATACCGGCCACACGCGCCACCGAGAGCACATCGCCTTTCTTGTGGGCACCTTGCTGCAGCAGGGAAAATGCCCTGGGCGACATCCGCACGACCGCCCCGGCAACGGCCAGGCGTTCAGTCACAGATTTATTGCCCACATCCACCATGTGAGCAGCACCATCATCATCGATATGCGTTAAGCGGGTCATTATGTTGCAGCCGTTCCCTGTTTCTATCTCTACATCGAATGCGAAGACGTAGTCTATCTGGCCTCGTGGGAACTCGAGTCTATCCAAAGGCATGGCGAATTGACACTGCGCTGAACGCCAATGTCACTCAATCTGGCCGGCTGCTAACGTTTGCCTAAAGCGACGGTTACCGTAAAGTATGAGAAAAGCGAGGAATCAGACATGGCAAATTTATCTTTGGGGCTGCAGCTGGGTTATTGGGGTGCACAGCCGCCGCCTAACCATGTGGAAATGGCGCGGGAGGCGGAACGCCTTGGCTTCGACTCTGTGTGGACAGCGGAGTCATACGGCAATGATTGCTTTACCCCATTGGCCTGGATAGGAGCGCAAACCTCAAGCATTCGACTGGGCACCTCGGTTGCTCAATTGTCGGCGCGCACGCCCACCGCCTGTGCAATGGCTGCGTTGGCGCTCGATCACCTTTCAGGGGGCAGAATGATTTTGGGGCTTGGTGTATCCGGCCCGCAGGTAGTTGAAGGTTGGTACGGTCAGCCCTACACCAAACCGTTAACGCGCACCCGCGATTACATTGACATTATTCGTAAAGTGTTGGCCCGCGAGGCCCCGGTAACCAGTGACAGCGAATTTTATGCGCTACCTTATAACGGGCCCGGCTCATGGGGTATGGGTAAGTCCATTAAGAGCATCACACATCCGCTGCGAGCCGACATCCCCATTTTCGTTGGCGCGGAGGGCCCAAAAAATGTGACCCAAACCGCAAGAATCGCCGATGGCTGGCTGCCGCTCTACTACTCACCCTATCGGCAAGAAGTGTATGCCGATCAACTGGTCGATGCCAAGGAGGGGTTCGAGATTGCCGCATTGGCCCTGGTTAATGTCAACGACGACCTTACCCAGGCTCTGCAGCCTGTCAAAGCGATGCTCGGCTTCTATGTGGGCGGCATGGGATCCAGCAAACGCAACTTCCACAAGGAACTCATGGCCCGCATGGGTTTCTCGAATGAAGCAGAGGAGATACAGCATTTATTTCTCAACGGCGAGCGCGATAAAGCGATCGAAGCCGTGCCGGACGAGTTTGCGGATGAGGTGTCTCTGTCGGGGCCAGCGGAGCGCATACGCGAGCGTCTCAAAGACTGGGAACAGTCTCCGGTCACCACGCTGCTGATACACGGCGATATCCCTTTGCTGCGTAATATGGCACAGTGGGTGCTGTAAAGCGCTGAAGCACCTTGCGGCAGCACCGCACTGAGAACAAGAATAAGGAAACCACCTATGGCAGACGACCGACCGGACGTCCCCCAAGATTTTTCGCCCGGCTATAAGCGCTTTGCACTCGCATTACTCACTGCGGTCTATGCGCTGAATTTCATCGACCGACAGATTCTCGTCATCCTGCAGGAGCCAATCAAAGCCGAAATGGCTCTAAGCGATGCCCAGCTGGGGCTGCTCAGCGGTTTTGCGTTCGCGGTGGTCTATGTCACTGCGGGCATTCCAATCGCCTACTGGGCTGACCGGGGCAACCGGAAAAACATCATCTCGCTGGCTGTGGTGATTTGGAGTGGCATGACCGCAATCTCGGGTTATGCTCAAAACTACACTCAGTTGCTGCTTGCCAGAATCGGTGTTGGCATCGGTGAGGCTGGCGGCAGTCCACCTGCTCACTCTATGATCAGCGATTACTATCCGCCCGAGCATCGCGCGACGGCGCTTTCAATCTATTCCACTGGTATTTATGTCGGGATACTGTTTGGATTCTTGTTCGGCGGCGTCATTGCACAGGCCTTTGGCTGGCGTACTGCGTTCCTGGTAGTCGGGCTGCCCGGAGTGCTGTTTGGCATTGCACTTAAGTTTTTGCTCAGGGAACCGCTAAGAGGGCGCTGGGAATCCGATTCAGACCAGACAAAAAAGTCATCGTTGCGCGAGACAATAGAACTAGTAAAGCACAGACCCTCTTTCTGGTACCTGGCGCTTGGCAGTGCATTTGTGTCTTTTGTCGCCTATGGAAACGGCAACTTCGTTCCTTCATTTTTGATTCGCAATCACGAATTGAGCCTGGCGCAAGTTGGTACAGCATTGGCATTGGTATCTGGCGTATCTGGCGCTATCGGCACCTTTGCCGGCGGCTATCTGAGCGATCGCTTTGGCAAGCGGGATCAGCGTTGGTACGTATGGGTACCCATGCTAGGGGTGCTCGTCGGTTATCTGCCCTACTGCTACGTCTTGATTACGGACCACACGCCGTCTGCGCTGACCATCTTGTTTTTCGCCGGTATAGCGACCAGCTTTTACCTGGGTCCTTGCATAGCAATGTCACATGCGCTGGTACGGCCTAGCATGCGCGCTATGATATCGGCGGTGCTATTCTTCATTCTCAACATGATCGGACTCGGTCTTGGACCATTCTTGACCGGCTTGGTCAGCGATATTCTGGCTTCTAACTATGGCGAAGAATCGCTTCGCTATTCAATGCTTATTACCACGCAAATGATGCTGTTGTCTGGCCTGATGTTTGCGATGGCAGGCAAGCACTTGCTGAAAGACCTGAAACAAAACGCTGCCACCTAGTTCAGTCGCGAATGATGACTGAGGATTTTGATGCAAGCGACTAGCTTCTCTCAGCGACTGATTTACAGCTCGGGCGTTTTCAACTACGCATTGAAAGATGCTGCTTTCGCAGTCTTCGTGTTGTTCTACTACAAGCAGGTACTCGGCCTCAGCGGCACGCTGACCGGTCTGGCTGTGGCATTATCGATAGTCTGGGATGCCATCTCTGATCCGCTCGTAGGTGCATGGTCGGATAAAATACGTACTCGCTGGGGGCGCAGACACCCGTTAATGGCACTGGCCGTGATACCGCTGGCATTAGGCTTTATCGGTATGTTCTGGCCACCGGACTTTGTGCTTAACACGCAGATGGCGCTATTCTATTGGTTGCTGGGATCCGTGTTACTACTGCGTACCGCTCTCACATTTTTTATGGTGCCATTCTTGGCCTTAGGCGCTGAGATATCGACCGATTACAACGAGCGAACCCGTCTCGCTAGCGTACGTACCAACCTGGGTTGGTTTCTCGGCGTGCTGGTACCCTCCCTATCTCTGGCCATTATCTTTACGCCTGAGGCAGGTACCGATGGCCGCTTTATCCTCGAGCACTACCACGTCTATGGTGTGCTATGCGCAGTGGGTGTGCTGATTGCAAGCACTATCTGTCTACTCGGGACGCGCAGCTACATACCCTCCCTGCGTCAAAACCAGGTGGACGAGCAAACCAATTTGCTACGCGACATCGCCTCTACCTTTCGCATTAAAAACTTTCGAATCGTTGTCCTGCTGGAGACCGTGCTAGGCGGCATGGGCGGTATCATCGCGACGCTGCTGATGGTCACCTACACTTATTTCTGGGAGCTGGATACGGGGACAACGTCACTTCTCTTCGCAGGACCTCCACTGCTCGCTGTACTGTTGGTCACTACGTCAGGGGACTGGCTGAATAAGCGTCTGGAAAAACAGCAGGTTTTGCAAATGAGCTGCCTGTTAGGTGCCCTGAACTTACTCTGGCTTACGCCCCTCAAGCTTGCGGGCTTGCTGCCGGAGAATAGTGGGTTTGTGTTTGCACTCATTTTTATCAACTATACGCTGAACACCGCTTTTACCATTTGGCGAACCGTATCCAGTCATGCGCTGCTGGCGGATATTGCGGACGAGCAAGACCTGGCCACCGGGAAAAGGCAGGAGGGCGTCATGTTTGCCGCTGCTTTTTTTGCATCAAAGTTCATCACCGGTTTAGGTTATCTTATCGGTGGCCCCTTCCTCGACCTCATAGGCCTTGAGGCGGGCATGCAGCCGGGTGAAGCGCCTGCGAGCGTAATTTGGGGGTTGGGTTTGATCACCGGACCTGGCCTTGCCGTGTTACTGGTCATTCCAACCTGGCTCGCCTTCAAACTTAAGCTAGACCGAAAGATGCAGCGCGATATTCAGGAGAATTTGAGACAACGTGACAGCAGCTGATACGCAAGCCTTTGTTGAATCGCGCACTGACGAGTCGGCACCTGCCCTTCGGGAGCGCTTCCAGGAATTGGGATATCTCTTTTTCAGAAGCTATATTCCAAGCGCAGACTGTAACGTACTCTTATCAGCACTGGCGAGCCAAACCCAAAACCGGGTCAGTCTTGACGAAAAAACGAGCACACCAGTACTCACTGGGGAACCCTTTGTAGAGGCTGACGTGGGCTGGGATAGCATCTATCCCGACATACAGGCACTCGAGCAATTCCACAGTTTTTTCCACACCCGGCATATGCTGAAACTTATGCAGCTGGTCAGCGATGACAGGGTATTCGTTTACCCCATGAAAATGGCGCGGATCTCAACCCCAGGCATGATCGGTTACGAGACGCCCCCTCATCAAGACGCCTTTTCCCATCACGCCGGGCCAACTATGGCCGGCATCTGGGTCGCACTGCATAGTATTGATTCTGAGCTGGGTCGGGTCAAAGTGCTCCCGGGCTCTCATAAACACGGAGTCCGCAAGGTCTTTGAGGCAGATGGCGTGGGCGGGGTGCAATGTGAGATTTACCCCCACGAAACCTGCTGGCATGTCTCCGACTCCGGCCCCGGAGATATCCTCATTTTTCATTCAGCTACGATTCACAAAGCCGAACCGAATGTGACTGACCACAGGGTGAGAATGAGCGTGGACACGCGCTTTTGTGATTACGGCGCACCCGTATTTTCTACCAATTTAGAGCCCCATCATGGTTGGCGTATTGACCGTCTTAACTGGCAGAGTGTCTATGAAAACTGGCGTTCCAATGCCCTGCAGTATTATTGGCGAGACTACCCTGCCCTCTTTTAAAAAAAGCCGCGCGCTCAATTTGAAAAATGCTACGTTTTTGTCAAGGCTCAGGTCTGATGAATAGCGCTCAATGCGTCGTCAAGAGCCGGCCGCGTAAACTCAAATCCCGCAGCCAACAGTCGAGAAGGCACGACGCGCTGCCCATTCAGTAGCAGCTCATCCGCCATTTCGCCCACCAATAATCGCATGGCTATGCCAGGCATCGGTGCGGTAACAAAGGTGCGCATATGTTTTTTCATCCCGTTACAGAATCCGCGACTCGTCACGGGCTCTGGCGCGGTGATGTTAAAGGCCCCCTCCAGATCGGTTCGCTCAAGCAAGAACAACATCGCAGCAACTGCGTCTTCCCTATGCACCCAGCTTAGCCACTGTCTGCCCGAACCCATCCAATTGGCCACTCCCAGCTGAAAAGGTCTTGCCATTTCGGTGAACGCTCCGCCATCTTTGTCGAGCACAACACCAAGCCGCAACAAGCACACTCTGACGCCGAGGCTTGCGCAACTTAGCGCTGCTGTTTCCCATCGTTGACAAAGATCTTGCGAAAACCCTGGCGATACTTCCGCGTCTTCGGAGAGACGCTCATCCCCTTGGTGGCCATAAAAGCCAATAGCGCTCGCGCTTAGCATGACCTGCGGGGGATGTTTTAGCCTGGAGATAAGCTGGTAGAGCGCGACCGTTGTCGACAAGCGGCTATCGATAATTTCCTGTTTATAGGCCCTGCTCCAACGCTTACCGGCGAGCGACGCTCCTGCAAGATTAATGACACCATCCAAGACCTCATCGTCTTCCAAATCGTCCAGTCGCTGCACAAATCTTAGCTGTTCACTGTTCGATTTAATCTGCCGGCTGAGCACCGTGACCGAATGGCCGTTATTGATCAACGTGGGAATGAGTACAGAGCCAATGAAGCCTGTGCCACCGGTTATCAGGTAGTGCATCGCGTTTTCCCCGTATTCATTTCAAAACCATACCCTTGGGCACCTACTTTGGATCATACGCCATAGTCATCTCACGAAGGGCAAATCGCGTATAGTTATGTGATGACAAGGCTATCGGACACGCTGGACAGGCTAGTTGAGTTTGTCACCGACAACCCGAGGTTGACCGTGCTGACCGGGGCAGGCATCAGCGCGGATTCGGGCATACCCACCTATCGCGACAACGCCGGTAGCTGGCAACACAGCACCCCCATTACCCATCAAGAGTACATTGCAGAGCCGAGGCGCCGCCAGCGCTATTGGGCACGCTCCATGCAAGGCTGGCCATTGATTCGAGATGCCAGGCCAAACGTCGCTCATCGAGTGCTGAGTCGCCTCGAGCAATGGGGCTATATCGAACTCATCATTACTCAGAATGTCGATCGCCTGCATCAACGCGCCGGTAGCGTTAAGGTGATTGATTTACACGGTCGGGTGGATCAGGTTAACTGCCTGGATTGCGATTGGACTTGTTCTCGCGAGCACATTCAACAACAGCTTGTCCGACAGACGCCGACAGCCAACGCAGTCGTTCATAACGCGCGCCCGGACGGCGACGCCGATGTCAGCGAGGAGCAAATTGCGGCGATTACCAGTCCCAGGTGCGAGCAGTGCGGGGGCGTGCTGATGCCAGATGTGGTATTTTTCGGAGGATCAGTACCGAAAGCCCGCGTAGAGCAATGCAGCGAGGCAGTGACTGCTGCAGATGCGCTGTTGGTCGTGGGCAGCTCGCTACAAGTATTTTCGGGATTTCGTTTTTGTCGTCTGGCCAAGCAATTAGGGAAACCATTGGCTGTGATCAATCCAGGGGTCACCCGGGCTGATTCCATCGCCGACCTCAAGCTGTCGACGCCCTGCGGGCCGCTGCTCGACGCACTGCTTGTACGTCTTGCTACGGAAAGAGATCAGGCCACTACATGCGCTGCCGGTAGTCCCAACTGAACCAGCGGGTGGGTGTAACGGTGATTAAGGTTTCGTCCGCACTGCGCGATAGTAACCATTTGGCAAGCGACGAATTCACGCCATCCAAATAGCGCTCAAGCAAGCGCCTGAGCATGTCGGCACCCCCTTCCTGCGACAGGCTGGCATTACCCTGACCACGCACACCATAGTAGGGCGGCTCATTCGGGCCCAGCTCAAACCCAACTCGAGTGTTGGCTCGCAACATCGACACCAACTGCGATGTACGATTAGACGCACAGTAGAGTCTGCCCTCTTGATACAGAAACCAAAGAGACACGACTCTTGGATAGCCATCTTCGCCAACGCAGGCAAGACGCAAGGGAAACCGGGTTTCTGCCAAAAACTTCTCGATCTGCGTATGCGACCAAGGCCCTTTGCGCTGCACCGTCATTTGCTATTTCATCGTATTGTATAAACGTTAAATTATCCTGAGAGTGACGCTAACAATCCAGGCTTGTGTTGGTTTGATCTCTCTATCGATAGGGTCCGTATCATGCGCATGAAACAGGCAATCATTTACTGGTATCGCCAGGACCTTCGCACCCGCGACCTGGCGGGCCTGCGTGCAGCAGCAGCCACGGGTATGCCAGTCATACCCTGTTATATCCTGGATGACCAAGCACACGAACAATGTACATTAGGCGCAGCCAGTCGCTGGTGGCTGCATCATAGCCTGGTATCGCTGGCCGACGACATGGGCGATCTGGGCGGCAAGCTGGTACTGCGACGCGGCCCAACAGCCGAGGTTCTGGACGATTTGCTTGCCGAGACCGGCGCGCAAACAATCTACTGCTCGCGGCTGTATGAACCCTGGGCCGATAAACTGGAAAAACATCTGCATGATAGATTTGAGGAACGCGGTGTTACCTTTAAGCGCTATCCCGGCTCACTACTGTTCGAGCCAGATCAAATCCTAACAGGCAGCAATGCTCCCTTTAAGGTATTCACTCCCTTCTGGCGGCGTTGCAGGAATGCGACACCACCTGCACCAGCACAGCCGTTACCTAAGGATATACACTGGTATTCACAGGAGTGTGCCAGCGACGATATTGCTAGCTGGGCACTCACACCACGCTCACCCGACTGGGCATTGCGATGGCCTACGCTCTGGCGACCAGGACAAGCGGGCGCGAGCGAAAGACTGAAAAGTTTTTTAGGGGGCCCTGTAGGTAATTATGCTGATGGGCGAAACCATCCGGCGCTGGAGGCGACCACCAGGCTCTCACCGCATCTGCACTTTGGGGAACTCTCGCCTCGGACAATCTGGCATGCGACCATGGACGTCTCGAATCAACGGCCTGAGCTGCGGGATCAAACTGACAAATTTCTCAGCGAGTTAGGCTGGCGTGAATTTTCGCACCATTTGCTTTTCCACTTTCCGCACATTGTGAACGCGCCGTTTAAAACACAGTTCGAGCAGTTCCCGTGGCTTGGCAATGAAACGGCACTGCGCGCCTGGCAGCGTGGCGTCACCGGCTACCCCATCGTCGATGCGGGTATGCGCGAGTTGTGGCAGACCGGCTACATGCACAACCGCATTCGCATGGTAGTGGCTTCCTTTTTAACCAAACACTTACTGGTGGACTGGCGCAGCGGTGCGCGGTGGTTCTGGGACACTTTGCTGGATGCCGATCTCGCCAATAACACCTGCGGTTGGCAATGGGTCGCCGGTAGCGGAGCGGATGCCTCACCTTATTTTCGGATATTCAATCCGATCATCCAGGGCGAGAAGTTTGACGAAGACGGCATTTACATCCGCCGCTGGGTACCGGAGTTAGCTGCGCTACCCGATCGCTACCTCAATCGCCCCTGGGAAGCGCCGGATGATGTCTTAGCGGCAGCCCATGTGACACTGGGAGAGCACTATCCCCATCCTATCGTCGACCACAAGTCAGCCCGTGAATCCGCATTAGCGGCCTATGCCTCGCTAAAGTCCTGAGCAGGTAGGAGCAGCGGCTATGGGGTGCTCAAACCTGCTTTTGCCTTTTCAAGATCGCTAGTTTCGACGCGGGCGACAACACTTCCGCCTTCCGCCTTCCGCCTTCCGCCTTCCGCCTTCCGCCTTCCGCCTTCCGCCTTCCGCCTTCCGCCTTCCGCCTTCCGCCTTCCGCCTTCCGCCTTCCGCCTTCCGCCTTCCGCCTTCCGCC
>JBCDFM010000009.1:0-34692 GCA_039178015.1 Pseudomonadota bacterium | reverse complement strand
TCGGATACCGCAAACAGCTCATCCCGAAAAAGCTGCCATCCGCCGCGCAGCTGTATGGGGTCTTCCAGAAATGCATTATGGCGTTCATCTGCCGCCAGCACCGTGACGTAGGGCAGCTTCAGAGAAGCGGCTTGATCCGTGCTCATAACAAGAAAGCCCTCGCCGCCAGCGCAGGGCATCACACAGTCATAAAGATGCAAGGGGCTGCAGATGGGGCGAGCTGTAAGATAGTCGTCCAGGGTTAGCGGTTTATTGCCCAACAGCGCTCCCGAAGTATGCTGTGCGTTATAACGCTGACTCACTGCGATCTGCCCGAAGTCTTCGCGCGTTGCGCCGTATTCATCCATGTAGCGCTGGGTGATCAAGGCGAAGGGCAGGTTGGGTCCCGCACTGCCATAGGGATAGCTGGCCGCGTTGCTGAAGCGGCTGAAATCGGCTGCCAGCTCGGCAAAGCTGCCTTTCTCTGCGGTATCGCCACCAATACAGGCGACAATGTTGGCGTCGCCACACTGTACTGCCCGGGCTGCGCGCCGTAAGGCGATCACTCCGGCGGTGCCGCCAAAGGGCAACTGCTCCAGCCAGCGACAGCTCATATCGTAATGCTGTGTCAGAAAGCTGACGGAATCCGGCGCCAGGCCGAAACTGGAGACGGCCAGGCCATCGATGTCTTGTTTCTTGATGCCCGCGCTCGCGATCAACTCGCGCAGCACACTGCCGATAAACCAGTTTGCCGTTTGCTCGCTGGATTTTGCATAGCCGTAAGTGACAGGGCAGACCAGCGCGACACCTTGATAGCTGGCGGGGCGAGTCATACGCTTTTCTGTCTCTTTTTTAGGTATCGCGTATCAAAGCATTGACCGTCTTCCAGCAGCGATCTGGCCAAGGTTTTGATATCCCCGCGCTTCGGTTTTTCTGAGGCGGTGAGCGGCAGGGTGTTCATGAACGCGATATAGCCCGGAACCTTGAAATACACCAGGGTCGCGAGCGCTGCTTGTACAATCCTCTCAGCGCTCCCTTGATCGGGCGTGATATCGGCGCTGGGTATTACGCAGGCCATAACCTCGTCGCCGCGAACTTCGTCGGGTACGGGGCAGACCACTGCCATTTTAACGGCTGGGTTGCTGGCCAAGGCAGCCTCAACTTCCAGTGCGGAAATATTCTCACCCGAGCGGCGAATGACGTTTTTGCGTCTATCGACAAAATAGAGTGCGCCACTGTCATCTCGGCGCACCACGTCGCCTGTGTGAAACCAGCCACCCTGCCAGGCTTCGTCTGTGGCCTCTGGATTTTTCAGATAGCCGCTGAAGAACCCGCGCTGCGGATACTCGCCGACATGACGTACCAACAATTCACCGGGCTCGCCGCTGGCGACATCCGCCCCCGCCTCATCAATCAGCTTCAGCTCCAAATGTTCCGGTGCCAGACCAAAGCAACAGGTGCCCACGTGACGCGGTTCGTGGTTCGCCATAATGGCACCGTTGCAGCCGGTTTCCGTCATCGCCCAGCCTTCAACCAGCGGAAATCCAAAGCGCTGTTCAAAGGGCGCGTGGTGCTTGGGATTAACACCAGCACCAAAGCCAAATTTGATTTGTCCGGAAAAATCGTCGCCATTGCTCACCAAAGGGTCCATCGATAACAGCATGGCGGGCATCACGCCCAGATAATGCACAACGCTGGCGCGGGACTCGCGAATAGACTGCCACCAGGACTGCGGATGAAAACGATCAAGTTGGATCAGACAGCCACCCAGCATGACCATGGCCATAGTGGAACAGGCCATGGCGTTCATGTGCACCAGCGGTAACGGCGTGGCCAGGCGCTCAGTGCCTGGCTCCAGCGCGCACAGCCCACCCAGCTCGATATAGCGTTGACCGCTCAGCAAAAAGTATTCGTTGGTGAGAATACAGCCTTTAGGTTTTCCCGTGCTGCCGGAGGTATACAGAATCGCACACTCACTGTCTGGCCCGGTTGGCGACGTATCTGAATCGACACGGGCCGTTGGCGGCGTGTCATCCGCGGTGCAGTAAGTATCGATCGGCGTGTTCAGTAGCGCTAGCAGCGCGGACACTTTTTCGGTCAGCTCCGGTAAGTGCACCAGTAAAACTGACTCGCTATGTTCTACGATATAGGCCTGCTCCTGAGGGGCCATCTCATCGTTGACCGGCACCACGGAACAGCCAAGTGCATTTAGCGCCAACCAGTGCAGTAAAAACTCAGCTCGATTTTGCAAAACCAGGGCGATGCGATGGCCACAGCCGAAGCCTGTGCGCTGGTAGCCTGAGCGTAATCCGAGCACCGCCTGCAGAGCCTGCTGGTAACTCAACGTGATTGCTGAATCGGAATAACGCTGACAGGCGGATGCGGGAATGTGCAGAAAGTCGTGCTGAGGATAGCGCTCAGCAGTTTCGACAAACGTGTTGTAGACAGTGCTCATCACTTCGGGCTATTTCACTGCAATCGCTTCAATCTCAACCATCGCATCGTCTTCCATCAGCGCTACCACCTCGACTACCGCCATCGCGGGAAAGTTGCGGCCAATCACCTCGCGATAGGCCTCACCGATACCGCGCTGGTTTTCCAAATAAGCCTGCTTGTCGGTGATATACCAGGTCATGCGCACCAGGTGTTCAGGGCGAGCATCGGCCTGTTCCAGCACGGCAACAATGTTTTGTAGTGCAATGCGCACCTGGGCGACAAAATCTCGCCCAGGAAACTGGCCTTCTGCATCCCAGCCAACCACTCCAGCGGTATAGATCGTTTCAGTACCGGTCGCTGCGATGCCATTTGCATAGCCTTTGGGGCGAGGCCATAAGGGTGGATGTAGAGTTCTGTGCATGCCGGGACACCTGCTCCATCATTGTTGTCAATTATCTTGCAATGCAAAGTATTTTAAACCTAAAATAATAACACCGGCAAGCCTTTCGAAGGCAATCACCATATAATTCGCATTGTTATTTAGTGTTTAAGCAGATAATATTTTAGAACTAAAATATATTAAAGCTGCCCTGTGGGGGAGTAAGGAGTGAAAGGTGAGCAATGCGGTGCTGATGAATCTCGTAGAAGGTGTGTCCTCTGGCGATCTCACGCTTGTCGACCTGACCGAAACAC
The DNA here is from genome assembly GCA_039178015.1 of Pseudomonadota bacterium. Classification (GTDB taxonomy): domain Bacteria; phylum Pseudomonadota; class Gammaproteobacteria; order Pseudomonadales; family Halieaceae; genus JARRPM01. Next base: position 31,584 of record JBCDFM010000009.1, on the reverse strand, counting down.
TCCGGCCGGAATATCCCACTATACAATTGCCCGAAGAGTTCGGGCAGGCCTGGGGCTTTAAAAAAGAGCTCATCTCCGAGTACGACGAAAAGGGTCCTGCGTGGAAGTGGAGCAACTTCTCCATGAGTGAGCACACCGGCACCCATCTGGACGCGCCTACGCATTGGGTGACTGGCAAGGATTGGGCTAACGGTACGGTAGACACGCTACCCCTCAGTCAGATGATAGCACCGGTCTGTGTCATAGATTGCAGCGCAGAAGTCGCTGCCGATAAAGGCTTCATTCTCACGCGAGAGTTTTTGTTGAACTGGGAGGAGACTCATGGCCGTATACCAGCTGGGGCGTGGGTCTTCCTACGCTCCGACTGGCGCAAAATTGCAGACCCGGAGAACTACATCAATATGCAGGAAGATGGTGCGCATTCACCAGGTCCGGATCAAGGCGCCGTGCTGTGGATGATCGAGGAACGCGATGTGTTGGGCTTTGGAACAGAGTGTGTTGGAACGGACGCCGGGCAGGCCTTTGCCATGGATCCCCCCTATCCCTGCCACCATTTTATGCATGGCGCAGGTCGGCTCGGTTTACAGTGCATGACCAATCTGGACCTGTTGCCTGCGACCGGCGCCGTGGTGATAGCCACACCGCTAAAAATAGAGGAGGGCTCTGGGAGCCCGCTTCGCGTTGTTGCGTTAGTGGCTTGAGTGGGTGCGTAGACCTTAATGGCGGAGCGTTCGTTTAAAAAAGAAGTCCAACACCTGAAGCTAGGCGATGGCGCTGTATTTAAGGGTGAAGGGATTCTCGCGATCACCAAAGGCTTGCTGCAGTCCGGTGTCTCATATGTCGGCGGCTACCAGGGTTCGCCGATATCACATCTGATGGACGTGCTCGCTGATGCTCAGGATATATTGAGCGAGTTAGGGGTACACTTTGAGCAGAATGGTAGCGAAGCCACCGCTGCCAGCATGCTGTCTGCCTCTATACACTATCCCTTGCGCGGTGCTGTCGCCTGGAAATCCACGGTAGGCACTAATGTCGCCAGCGATGCGCTGGCCAATCTCGCATCCAGCGGCGTGATTGGTGGCGCTATGGTGGTGGTCGGTGAGGACTACGGAGAGGGCTCCAGCATCATGCAGGAGCGTACCCATGCGTTCGCCATGAAGTCACAAATGTGGCTGTTAGACCCGCGACCAGACCTGCCCCATATAGTCGATATGATCGAACACGGCTTCGCCCTGTCCGAAGCCAGTAACACTCCCCTGTTTTTAATGGTGCGTATTCGCACCTGCCATGTCACCGGTGAATTTGTCGCGAAAGATAATGTGGCGCCTCAATACAACGCCACGAACGCAGTAGAGCCCGATCGTCAACTCGATCGGATTATTTTGCCGCCACTGATTTTTGAGCAGGAGCGCGATAAGGTGGCCAGGCGCCTGCCCCTTGCGATCGACTACATTACCGAGCACGGCTTGAATGAAGTGTTCGAGGGTGAATCCGACGATGTGGGCCTTATTCTCCAGGGGGGCCTTTACAACACGGTCATCCGTGCGCTTGAACGTCTGGGTTTGTCCGATGCCTATGGCAACAGCCGCATTCCGCTGTACGTGATGAACGTGACCTATCCGCTGATCCCCGAGGAACTCACTCAGTTTTGCGTCGGTAAGCGCCATGTACTCATGATCGAAGAGGGCCAACCCAACTATATCGAACAGGAATTAAGCTTGATCTTGCGCAAGGGGGATGTACAGGCGCAACTGCACGGCAAGGACATCCTACCCGGCTTCGGTGAATTTACCGGCAAGGTTGCGTTCGAGGGTATCGCCGAATTCTTAACGGTGAGTCGGCCGAAGGCAGTTGATATAGACGATCTTGCCAGTCGCCGGCAGACCGCTTTACTCGCCAGCCTTCCCAAGGAACTTGCACAGGTGTTGCAGCCCCAGATTGTGGCGCGACCGGCCGGTTTGTGCACTGGCTGTCCCGAACGGCCACTATTCAGTGCAGTCAAACAGGTGCAGGAAACCCACGAGACCGACTTTCATATCTCCGCGGATATCGGCTGCCATTCTTTTGCGACCTTAGCGCCTTTCAATCTGGGTAGCACTATCATGGGCTACGGTTTCTCGCTCGCCTCGTCTTCGGCCATTCGTGCGAAGATTCCGCATCGCGCGATCAGTGTCATGGGTGATGGCGGTTTTTGGCACAACGGTTTATCAACCGGCGTCAGCAGCGCCGTTTTCAATAACCACGACGGCGTGCTCATTATTGTCGACAATGGCTACTCCGCCGCCACCGGAGGTCAGGACATACCGTCATTTGTGAAGCCGGAGAACCTGATTGCCAGTACACGTATAGAGCGTGAGGATAACCAGCCAATTGAAGCCGCCGTTCGCGGTGTGGGGGTGGAATGGGTGCGCACGGTGTATACCTACGATATCGCCAGAATGAAGTCCACGCTGGAAGAAGCGCTGTCAACGGACTACGACGGTCTTAAGGTGATCATCGCCGAGGGCGAGTGCATGCTGAACAAGCAGCGCCGGGTAAAGCCGCAACTGGCGAAGCGGATTAACGATGGCATGCGCACGGTGCGTGAACGCTTTGTTGTTGACAGCGAAACCTGCACTGGCGATCACGCCTGCATTCGGCTGTCGGGCTGCCCGTCTCTCACAATAAAGGAAAACCCAGACCCAATGCGGGTTGATCCGGTCGCTTACGTAGATAACAGCTGTGTGGGCTGCGGCGTATGCGGCGGCAACGCACACAGCGCTGTGTTATGTCCTTCGTTCGCGCGCGCTGAACTGGTGTATAACCCCAGCGGTTGGGACAGGTTCATCACCAGCCTCAGAGAGTCTGTCATCGGGTTTTTGCAGGGTCGTCTCTCGCGCCAAAGAGAGGCGCGCACACTGTGACCACATCCACGCGCATCGTGATAGCCGCGCTGGGCGGTGAGGGCGGCGGTGTGCTCGCCAAATGGATTGCCGATATGGCTGCGCGAGAGGGCTATCTGAGTCAATCAACATCGGTGCCTGGCGTAGCACAGCGCACGGGTGCAACCATTTACTATATTGAGCTGTTCCCCATGGACCAATCGCAGAGTGCGGGTAGGCGCCCTGTTATGTCCATGTTCCCCACGCCCGGCGATGTCGATATCGTGGTCTGCTCTGAGATCGTCGAGGCGGGCAGGATGATCCAGCGTGGCTTTGTCACGCCAGATCGCACAACGCTTATTACATCAACCCACCGCGTATACGGCATCTCTGAAAAGGAGGCCATGGGCAGTGGCGTGATTGATAAGGACGCGATTATGTCTGTTGCCAGACAGCGTTCGAAAACGTTCATTGGGTTTGACATGCAGCAAACCGCGCGCCAGTTCGACAGCGTCATCAATACCTGTCTGTTTGGGGCATTGGCCCAAACTGGCGTACTGCCGTTCGATCGAGATGCCTTTGAAAATACGATTCGCGAGGGTGGTATCGCGGTCAAACGTAATATAGCGACCTTCGGCGCCAGCTTTGACTTGTCGGCGAGAGAACAGACGGCCGATCACGCCTCAATTGTTGAAACATTCGACCCGCCCAAAACCGCGGCCACAAAAACCTTTACGCTACCCGCCGGACACTCGCTCGAAGGTCGCGCGCTGTTGGCGCGTGTTGCTGCTTTTCCGGAAGCCGCCCAGGAGATGATTTATCTGGGTATCAACAAGTTAGTGGACTATCAGGATTTCGCCTACGCCAACGAGTTTCTGGATCGACTGCAAGGGCTGGGTTTGAGCGCGCCAGATGCCGACCCCGATCTCACTATTGAAACGGCCCGCTATCTCGCCCTGTGGATGGCCTTTGAAGATTTACCGCGCGTCGCGCAAATCAAGATCTCCGAGCAGCGCTTTGCGCGGTTTCGCGAGGAAGTGAAAGCTGAACAAGAGCAACCGGTGCAGATGGTAGAGTTTTTGCACCCGAGAATAGAAGAGTTTTGTGGTCTGATGCCGGCTCGTCTGGGGCGTCATATGTTGAATTCTGACGGCTGGCGCCGTGTACTGGGGCTGTTTGCCAAGCCGCGTCATCTGCATACCAACAGTATCCACGGCTATCTGATGTTTTATCTGCTGGCCAAACTGCGCCGCTTTCGTAGGGGCAGCCTGGCGCATCAAGAAGAGCAGGAGCATATCAACGCATGGTTGGAAGCCTTGCAACGCGCTCAGGCAAGCAATGCGGATCTGGCCCGCGAAGTTGCCCGTTGTGGGCGCCTGGTAAAGGGCTACAGTAACACCCGAGAGCGTGGCCTGGGTCATATGTATCGTATTCTCAAGGCACTGGACGATGGAGTGGTTACATCTGCCAGTGCGCTCGCGGCACTTCGCGAGGCGGCCCTGGCGGGGGAAGATGGTAAGGCCTTTGGCAAAGCAGAAACGCAATTACGGCTGGAGCATCAAGCCGCGGCCTCAGCGCAAGCGCGGGCCGAGCTAAGTCGTCTATCGACGCGTGATCAGTCTGAAACAGATCAGGCTGAAGCGGGGCGTCTCTCGGCCAGTATGTCAATCTCAAAGCTAAAGACTAACTCGCCGTACTGATTGAACGCTTCGTTGCGGCTTTTGATTACGCCCCAGCGATCCCGTATGACGCGTTCGTCCTTGTCAATAATCTCGTAAGTGAATGTCAGGGTGTGTCCCGGTCGAACCGCTTTCAGCCACCGCAGGTCTGTAAAGCCTACGCCAGCGCCGTTGCGACGCCCATCCTGTACGCCGGTGGCAAATCGCTCCATATAATCCACCATCATACGCATCCATACTGCGCAGATATGCCAGCCAGAGGCGATCAGCCCGCGATAGATTGTCTCTAGCGCGCCCTCTGGATCGGTGTGGTAGATCTGCGGTGCATATTTACGACCGAACTCAATGATTTCCTTTTCACTGAAAGTGTAGCTGCCGAATACGTGGAATTCGCCTATGGGTAGGTCTTCGAACCAGCGGCTGCGAATGTAAACGGGTTTATCCATCTTTAGCTTCACCTCCTTTAAGACCGATCATCAAAGAGGTGGTCAAGGCAATCACCTGCTCACCCGCCTGGTTGGCAACTTCGATATCGCAGTTCACATAGCCAAAGGGAGAGGCCTCGCTCGCTGCGCTCGCTGCCACTATCTTGATACCGGCGGAGAGTGAATCGCCGGCAAAAACGGGTTTGCGCCAGCGCAAGCTGGATACACCATTGGCGCCTAAGAGATCGATATGTGCCCGCATAAAGGTATCTGTGAGCAGACGCATCATCAGAGCTGTGACATGCCAGCCGCTGGCACAGAGTCCACCGAAGATGGATGCGTCTGCCGCCTCGGCATTGAGATGGTAGGGCTGGGGGTCAAAGTCAGCCGCGAAGTCGAGAATGTCTTCGCGGCTGATCGTAATCGAATCGGTCTGGTATTGCTCGCCGACCTCGATATCGCGCCAGTAGCGTGTGCTTGTGCCTGTCATGTGGCCCGCCTTGCAGATGAAGAGGGCGCCATTGTTGACCAGGGTGACTGCGATTTACAAGTCGATCGCGCGCTCAGGCTTCGCTGAGCTGAAGGCTACCGATAATCACCTTCTGCACTTCCGAAGCACCCTCGTAAATACGCAGGGCGCGAATTTCTCGGTACAGGCTCTCAAGAATATTGCCGCAGGTGACGCCCAGGCCGCCGTGAAGCTGCAAAGCCTTGTCTATTACCTGTTGTGCGCTCTCGGTGGCATGCAGCTTGGCCATGGCCGCTTCACGCGTGACGCGTTCAGCGCCCATATCTTTTTTCCAGGCCGCCCGGTAAATTAATAGCGCGCTGGCGTCGATAGCCAGCGCCATTTCACCAAGGTCTGACTGCGTCAGTTGTAAATCCGCGAGATGCCCGCCGAACATTTCACGCTGTTTGCTATGAGCGGTGGCTTCATCTAGCGCTCTGCGTGCGAAGCCCAACGCAGCAGCACCCACCGTAGAGCGGAACACGTCTAAGGTGGCCATGGCGATGCCAAAGCCTTTGCCCTCGATACCCACTCGCTGTGATTGTGGAATTCTGCACTCCTCAAATTTGAGTGTGCCCAGTGGATGCGGGGCAATCACGTTTATACGCTCGGCCACGCTGAAACCCGGGGTATCGGCATCGACGATAAAACAGCTAATACCTTTGCTCCCACCTTCGTTGGAGCTGCGGGCAAACACTGTATAAAAATCGGCGATGCCGCCGTTGGATATCCAGGTTTTGCAGCCATTGAGTACGTATTCGTCTCCCTCTTGCCGGGCCGTAGTGGTCATAGCAGCCACGTCTGAGCCAGCATTGGGCTCGGACAGGGCAAAGGCCGCTATGTGCTCGCCACTGGCGACTTTCGGTAGATAGCGTTCGCGCAGTGCGTCGCTACCAAACATGGACATAGACCCGCTCCCGAGTCCCTGCATGGCAAACGCAAAATCCGCTAGCCCGGAATAGCGCGCGAGGGTTTCGCGGGTGATACATAGTCGTCTGACATCGAGTTTTTCCGTATTGCCCCCAAAAGCGGCCGGCACGGCATTGCATAGAAAGCCGGCGGAGCCCAAAGCAGCGACCAGCAGTTTGCACTGATCATCGACATCATCATGTTCATGGGGTAGGGCGGCGAGATGCGTTTTCGCCCAAAGCTCCAGCTCGGTTGACAGCTGCCGATGGTCTTCGTCAAGGAATGGCCAGGACAGAAAATCGGTATCACTCATAGTATTCTCCAGTGCTAATCGCCGAGAAATTCAGGCGTCTGTTTGCTCACAAACGCATCGTAGGCACGCTTGAAGTCATGGGTCTGCATACAAATCGCCTGTGACTGCGCCTCCGCCTCGATGGCCTGGTCAACGCTCATATTCCACTCCTGATGAAGCATGGTTTTGGTGATACCGTGAGCAAAGTTGGGCCCCGCGACGATACGTTTCGCGCTCTCCAGTGCAATATCGTAGGGCTGCTCATCCAGCCGGTTAAAGAAACCCCAGCGCTCGCCTTCGTCGGCCTTCATCGCGCGTCCGGTGAATAACAGTTCGCTGGCATTGCCCTGTCCAATAATGCGCGGCAATATCGCACAGGCGCCCATATCACAGCCTGCCAAGCCCACTCGCGTGAAGAGAAATGCTACCTTGGCATCGTCGCGCGCGTAGCGCAGATCGCTGGCCATCGCGATGATGGCGCCCGCGCCAGCGCAAATGCCCTCTACCGCGCTGATAATGGGCTGAGGGCAGGCGCGCATAGCCTTGACCAGGTCACCGGTCATGCGCGTGAACGCCAATAGCTGCACCATATCCATTTCAGTCAGCGGGCCGATGATTTCATGCACATCGCCGCCAGAGCAGAAGTTACCGCCCGCTCCGCGGACAATCACGGCCTGGATATCGTCGGCATAATTCAAATTGCGAAACAGGTCACGCAGCTCTGCGTAAGAGTCAAAGGTCAGCGGATTTTTGCGCTCGGGACGATTCAAGGTAATAGTTGCAACAGTACCTTCGACCTCCCAGAGAAAATGCTCGGCTTGATAGTGTGCCAGTTGTGTTGTTTGCATATTCAGTTACTCGTTATTAGGTTGCAGGCTGCTGCGTTGTCGTGCTCACGATGCCCGCTGTGGAGAATTCGATTCTTGGAAGGCGAACAGTGCGCGGATAAGTGCCGCTCGAGCGGTATTGCAAGCGTATTAGACCATGTATCCCCGTGCACATAATAGCGGGCGACCAGGTCAGCGTTGCGCAATGGGTTTCGACTGCTTGCACGGCTGTGATGGACGTCAAAATCCGCTCCCTGCATCTGCATCTCCACGGCTACATGACCTCGCCACCGCTGACTGAAATCGCTGATCCTGTGACTGAGCGCGCGCCATCACCGCACAACCAAACGACGGTGTCTGCCACCTCCTGCGGCTGTATCAGTCTGCCTTGGGGGTTGCTATCGGTGAAGCTCGCCAAGGCCTCGGCCTCGCTGCGCCCGGTTTTCTCGATGATCTGCGCAACCGAGTTGCGAATGATGTCGGTGTCCGCGTAGCCCGGACAAATGGCGTTTACGGTAATGCCCTTCTTTGCCGTCTCCAGGGCGAGCGAGCGGGTTAGGCCTAAAACACCATGTTTTGCTGCGCTGTAAGCACTGACATAGGCATAACCCCGCAAAGCGGCAGTACTGGCAATATTGACGATACGCCCCCATCCTGCCTCCAGCATAGAGTCAATAGTCGCGTGCGTGCAGTTGAATACGCCATCGAGATTGACCGCCATGACCTGACGCCAGCTGTTGCTATCGAGTTTATGAAAGGGGGCGGTGGGAGCCGCGCCAGCATTGTTCACCAGCACGTCCACCGGGCCAAAGGCCGATCTTGCTTCGTCAAAGGCCTGGGTAACCGATTCGTGACGCGTGACATCAGCGCTAATCGCCTGTGCCCTGGGGAGTTCCTCGGCCAGCGTCCGCAGGGGCTCAGGCTTGCGCCCAACGAGAGTCAGTCGGCAACCCTCGCAGGCGAGTGCCCTGGCAATTGCTGCGCCAATACCGGTGCCGCCACCGGTAATCAGCGCATGCCGTTCTATCATACGTTGATGGCCATCTCAGCGGCGCGTGCCAGATTGCGCGCTAACTGTGCAAAACCGGCCTCATACTGAACGGGATAGGCAACACCTTCGCCTGAGTAACCGGTTTGGGCAGCTGCGCGCAGCGTCCAGTTGGGATCCATCAAATGGGGTCTGGCCAGACAACACAGATCTGCACGACCCGCCGCGATAATAGAATTGGCGTGATCGATTTCGAAGATATTACCCACTGCCATGGTGGCAATATCCGCGTCATTGCGCACCATGTCCGCAAACGGGGTTTGGAACATTCGTCCATAAACGGGTTTCGCATCAGGTGAGGTTTGACCGGCTGATACATCGATGATGTCTACGCCGGCGCGCTTGAAAGCGCGGGCGATGTCAACCGCATCCTCCGCGGTGATCGAATCTCCCTCGAGCCAGTCACAGGCCGATATCCTGACAGCGAAGGGTTTCTGCTGGGGCCATACCTCGCGCATGGCCGTGAAGACTTCCAGCGGAAAACGCAGACGATTCTCCAGCGACCCGCCGTACTCGTCGTCGCGTTTATTCAGCACGGGTGTAATAAAAGCAGAGAGCAAATAACCGTGAGCTGCGTGCAGCTCGATCATGTCGAAGCCCGCCCGGTCTGCCCGTTGTGTAGCGGCGACATGCTCAGCAATCACCTGCAGCATATCGTCCCGGCTCATGGCGCGGGGCATGGCGCTTTGTGGCGCAAACGGTACCGCTGAGGGCCCCATGACCTGCCAGCCATCGTCCAGTGCCGCGTCGGCTATCTCACTCTCCCAGGGCTTTTTGGTGGAACCCTTAGGTCCGGCGTGACCAATCTGTAGGCACATTTTTGCCTCAGTAAAGCGGTGCGTGAAATCCACAATACGCTTCCATGCGTCTTCCTGTTCATCGGTATAAATGCCAGCGCAACCTGTAGTGATTCTGGCCTCACGGCTAACGTTCGTCATTTCAGTGTACACAAGACCCGCGCCACCTTTCGCCAGCGCGCCGTAGTGAACGAGATGCCAGTCTGATGGCAGACCTTCTTCAGCGCTATACATCGACATCGGTGATACTACGATACGGTTCTTCAAGTGCAGATCGCGGAGAGAAAAAGGTAGAAACATGGGCGGTATGGCGTCATTTGCAGCCTCACCAATGACTTTAGTGGCAAGGTGTTTTTCATAGCCTTCCAGCCAGTTCTTGTCACGAAGACGCAGGTTCTCATGACTGACTCGCTGAGAGCGAGTCAGCATCGAGTAGTTGAGCTGTTTGGTATCAAACGCCTCAATATAGCGAGGCGCGTTTTCAAACCAGACCATGGCGTTGCGCGCTGCGCTTTGCAGTTTCAGCGATTCCACCTCACGTTCGCCCTGGTATGCCCTGAGGGCGGCCGCTAAAGGTTGGTCAGATGACAGCTGGTTCGCCAGTGAAATAGCGTCCTCCAAACCCAGCTTGGTACCGGAACCAATGGCAAAATGTGCGGTGTGAGCGGCATCGCCGATCAACACGATACGGTCGTCTTTGATCCAATTGCGGCACAGAACGCGGGGGAAGTTTATCCAGGCGGAGCCGCGAATATGTGCAGAGTTTGTCAGCAGTTTGTGGCCACCTAAATACTTCTCGAAAATCTTGCGACAGGTCTCTGCGCTTTCCTCGTGACTCATGCTCTCAAATCCAAGAGCGTCATAGACGTCGGGCTGGCACTCGACGATAAAGGTGGAGGTGTTCTCGTCGAACTGGTAGGCGTGCACCCAGATCCAGCCGTGCTCCGTTTTCTCGAAAATAAAGGTGAAGGCATCCTTGAAGCTTTGATGGGTGCCTAGCCAGACGAATTTATTGGGCCTCAGATCGATATCGCAGTCGAACACATCCAGATTCGCGTTGCGCACCTTGGAATTGAGTCCGTCCGCCGCGACAATCAAGTCGGCATCAGCGAACTCAGTATCGATATCGTCAACGCTAAACTCGTGTTCAAATACCAGGTTCACGCCTAAATCCTCGGCGCGGCCATGCAGAATCTGCAGCATGCGCTTGCGACCGATGCCTATGAAGCCGTGTCCGTCTGAGCGCTCCACCTCACCGTTGACGTGACAGTCGATCATGTCCCAGTGCACCAGTTCATCGATCATGGTCTGCGCGCTTACCGGATCGTTTTTCTTCAGGTTTTCGACGGTTTCATCGGAAAATACCACGCCCCACCCAAAGGTATCTCCAGGGCGGTTGCGTTCGTATACGGTAATGCTGTGGCTGGGATCTCGCAGCTTCATGGAAATCGCAAGATACAAACCGGCGGGGCCGCCGCCCAGGCAAACAATGTTCATCCGAAAACCTTTCCTTGTTTGATGTCACCTAATTTTATGGCAAACTATTTTAAATGTAAAATAATATGTTTTAGCTTTAAAGAATCCACTAAAACGGGCAAAATAGCGGTCTAAATCAGATTAAGCCCGCCTCGCCAATGAACATGCCCCTGGACTCAGAGACCCGCATCAAGGACGACGATCACCTCGCGCTCAAACTCTGGTTGCGGCTTTTGACTTGCACAAATCTGGTGGAGGGTGCACTGCGTCAAAATCTGCGACAGACTTTTGACAGCACTCTGCCTCGGTTCGATTTGCTTGCCCAGCTCGACAAGCACCCCGAAAAGCTCACCATGGGCGAACTGTCTCGTCTGATGATGGTGTCGGGGGGCAATGTCACCGGTTTGGTACGGCAAATGGAAGAAGAGGGATTAGTTAACAGAGTCCCTATGAAGACCGATAGACGCACTTTTCAGGTGGGCTTGACCGCTAAGGGCAAACGCCACTTCGATCAGATGGCCGTCGAACACGAAAAGTGGGTGGCGGGTTTGTTTGAACAGCTTGACCATCGAGAACAAGAAGCGCTGATGGCCGCTCTGTCTGCACTGAAGACCAGTGTCAGCAAGCAACAGTTTCAGACGTAGCTGAAACCCCCACTGTCTTATGACGTCTGCGGTGTCGGTTCAGTGTGCTGGCTTGCGACCACCGCGTTTGTACAGTGACAAGAAGATAGGCGCGACGGCGAACATCAAGCCGCCGTAAAACAAGAGCGTAAACAACACTGTGTCTCCGAGCTGACTGGCGGCGGCGGCGGGAAACATGGTGGCCTTAAGCATGACACCGAGATTGACGTTTCGGATAACAACCTCAAACCCGACGGCACTGACGTCCGGTGGATCAAGGCGCATCAGCAGCGGTGTCAACCAGGCCGTTGCTGCGAGCAGCAGGGTAAAGAGCACCAACAGTATGATGTTGTTCATGCCATAGGCAATCAGGTCTACTCGGCCGGCGGCCAGCGAGCCGAGCACAATAAGCAAAATGCCAAAAAGGGATGCGCGAATGCACCACTTTGAGAAGGTCGGTGCAGAATGGGGATACATGAACAAAAAGAGCATACCCAGGGCCAGCGGCAGTAGCAGAATAAACAGAATATCGTTGACGATCTCGCCGGTGGGCATTGCGAAATCCGGCGGCAGGTTGTCTTGCATGAGGATGCCCAGAATCAAGGGCGTGGTAATGAGGCAGGCCATGGTGGTGAGGCCAGTGATACTGATCGATAGCGTAATATTGCCGCGTGCTAGAAACGTAAAAATGTTTGAAATGGTGCCGCCGGGTATGGCTGCGATGATGGCAATGCCGACAGCCACGCCGCCTTGCACCCCCAACAGCCGTAAGAAGAGGAAAGCCATTACTGGCACGATGACTAGCTGTACGACAATGCCCAGTACAACGGGCAGCGGGGTCAGTGCCAGATCTCGGAAATCCTTCAGTCGAAGCGTAGCGCCCATGCCGAGCATAGCGGTCGCTAACTGAAATGCGGCAATCCAGTATTCGTAAGCGACATAAAATGCACCCATGCGCCGTTAGCCTGCAATAGAAAGAAGCAAAAAGACTGGCAGTGTTGTGTCGCCGTTCACTGGCGCTCTCCTCATCCTAGCTCAGGCTGTCGGTCGAGGATGGCGGCTCGAAATGTGGCCGGAATGCCATCAGCTTTGCGCGTGGTCTGATCGACAAACACCTGGGTTAACTGACCTTTAGCGAGCTCGATGTCGTCATGCCCGCGCCGCAGTTCAAAAGCGAGATCGGCACTGGAATTACCGAGACGCGCGTATCCCACTCGCACTTTGACATCGTCGTGAGCCTTGCACTCATCGAGGTAGTCGCACTGAATATTCACGGTGAAAATAAAGCAGGGTGCCTGCTGTGGATTCATGGCGCTAAATCCCAATTCCTCCATGTACGACCCCGCGACCTCGTCGGCATAGACCAGGTAGTTGGCGAAATACAAATGGCCCTGGGCGTCGGTATCACTAAAACGCACTCTGACAGTTTCTTCGAAGGGTAGGGCTGTGGTCATGGTGAGGCCTTAGCTGTTTGGGCTGACTTGGGGCGCCTATGGTAGCAAGTTCAAGCCTTGCTGTGGGATGGCTTATTGCGCTGCAAAAAACCTGTCTAGCTGGTCTTACTCTGTTAGCTGAAGCGCGGCAGAAAGGCCGGCGGGCAAGGGGTGAACCTGCGGATGCAGCGCATGCGCCAGGATTTCCATGCTGTCGACCAGACGCGGACCGGACCGACTGAAATAGGCATTGCCGTCGGCGACAAATACACGCCCGCTTTGCACCGCTTTCAAAGCTCGCCAACGAGGCTGTTTGCGCAGCACAGAGACGTCTTGCAGGCTGCGCTTCGTACTGAACCCGCACTGTGCGATGAAGATTACGTCGGCGTCACTGGCGACCAGTTGCTCCCAACGCGTCCTGGTGCTGGGCTCAAATGGATTGCCCAGACACTCGTGACCGCCGGCCATCTCCACCAGCTGTGGTGTCCAGTGACCGGCATTGAACAGTGGATCCAGCCATTCCAGCATGGCGACTCGTGGCTTATCGGATTGCGCAATGCCGCCACTGCGCTCGCACACCGCATTGACGCGTTCCCGCAAACCGGCAATCGCCTGGGCTGCCGCTTCAGGTTGGTCGGCTGCCTCGCCCACCACAGCAATGGTGTCGAATACCTCCTCCAGCCTTGCGGGCTCCAGGTTTATCACTCTTGGACGGCCAGGCAGACTGCACGCGGCCTGCTCTACCTCGTCTGCTGCCACCGCACAAACGTCGCACAGCGCCTGGCTGACAATCAGGTCAGGCTGCAGCGACGCCAGTACGTCGTGGCGCAGCGTATATAGGGCTCTACGCTCGCTCAACTGGCTGCGCACCAGGGCATCTATAGCCGCGCTGTCCAAATCTTGCGGAATGAAAGACTGGGTTACCACAGGCAGGCCTGTTACCGACGGCGGATAGTCGCACTCATGCGTTACGCCGACGAGCTGATCGCGCAAACCCATGCTGCAGATGATTTCGGTGGCGCTGGGCAGCAATGAGACAATTCGCATGATATCTGCTTCTGTCGGTGAGAGTAGGAATCACCTCTGTTGAGATGATGTGGCTCGAAGTGAATTCTTGCACAACCGGTGATCTGCTCCAAGTTGTGCTGGCACGGATAGGAGTGGCGTGAAAGCTGGCTGTTGCACAGCGCACTGCGATGTCGGTTGTATCCAGGGCGATGACGCCCGGCTATCGTCCAATGCTTTTGGCTACCTGTAGCTTGTATAGCGTGTAGTTGAACCCCTGCCGTTTAAGTGTTTTTCGCGAATGCACATGTTGATTTCAAGATAAAACACGCAGCAGATGTGACTGCAAGAGCTGCTCGCCTGAGATTTCCAATAGCGAGATCAATCGACTAGTATGAACCGGTAGAGCGGTAAGCGGCGGCAACACCAATGAGGGTATGTTCAGTGGGCAAGCGCAAGAGCTGGAATGACAGTCTGGCTAAGCTAGCGCTTGTTGGGTTTTTCATCGTCTTGCTTCCTACTACATCGGCTGCGAATGTTGATGCACCTGATCAAACATGCGAATCAAAACACTGTAAGGCAGCGGACTTTGAGGTGCCCGCTGGGCAAACAGGCTCGATCAAGTACACCTGTGCCAACGCGAAGCACCCCTACGGCCTGGTAACCTGTAACTTCAAAAACCATAACGGGGCGAGCTGTACAAGTCATCCCCAAGAGCAGAATCTCTCTACTTATACCTGCTCGTGTAAGAATGCAGAACCGACAGCGCGTCGGATGCAGAGCTACATGGTCTGCTATGCACTCGATAAAAAGTGAGGTAACCACCTCATCAAAGTGCGCCCGTGGCCACGCGCCGCGGGTGGACAGACGCCTTCAAATCGCGTAATAGATAATGATAATCATTATTGATAAAGAGGCGCGGTTGCACTATGGACTTGACCAAAGATGGATCTTTACGCCCCAGTGACACTTCGCCGGGTCAGTGGGACCCTGACGAATCTCAAGACGAGATCACACTGGCGGGTTTTGAATGGAGTATGCTGCGTTTTGCCAGTGCGTTTGAGCGATGCGTATTGCAAATAGCGAATGCAGCCGGGGAGCAAAATCTTAGCGTTCAGGAAGTTCTGTTTTTGTATTTGGTATCGTTACAAAACAGCCCACAGACCTGCGCTTCGCTTGCCCATCAATTGAACCGTGAGGACGTCACTAATATTCAATACATCATGCGCAAGCTTGCCGGTCGAGGACTGGTGCAGAAGGCGCGGGAACCGAAAACGAAAAACTACACATTCACGCTGACAAAGCAGGGCTATGGCTTCACGCAGCGTTATAGCAATATAAAAAAAAGCTTGTTGGTTAACAGACTAAACCGCCTGCATGATACCGGGGCAGCGCTCACTAACGTCCGAGCGCTCGTCAATGAGCTGGCGTCAGTCTACGATGAAGTTGCCCGAGAATCTCCAATGTTGTAAGCACGCTAATTGCCACCGCAGAGACTAACTCGATAATACCTCTGGGATTCCTCGATCGAGAGCAATCCTTATGAGACATCCTGCCGTAACCCTTTTCTAAAGCGGCGATATAGATCGTACTGTACGCCAGATTGGCTGCCTCCCCAGGGCTTTAGCTTCACCCGGAAGTAACTCTTACGTGAACGGAGCTCAACGTGGCTGGCGTATCAATTATTTATCAATTGAAATTCCATTGAAATGCCCTTTAACTTGATTAAGAATAGATCGCTGTATTAATCACCTTATTAGTGGCTTGGAATTCGATATGAGCGAAACCAAAGCAGTACGCAGACGCGCGAACGGAAATGGATCTGCGCGCAGAAATGATGCAAAAACCCAGTCCAGCTACCAGCCTTACATCGAGGCAGAATGGGGCTTCATCAATCACTGGTACCCCGCGCTTTTTTCTGAAGAACTTATTGAAGACCAGGTCGAAGGGGTACAGATCTGCGGCGTACAGATTGTCTTGCGCAGGGTCAACGGCAGGGTATTTGCACTCAAAGATCAGTGCATTCATCGCGGCGTGCGTCTCTCCTCGAAGCCCATGTGCTTCACGAAGGAGACGATCTCCTGCTGGTACCACGGTTTTACCTACAACTTGGAATCGGGGAACTTGGACACCATCGTCGGCAACCCCGATGACAAGCTAATTGGCACAACAGGCCTAACCACCTATCCCGTTGAAGAAGTGGCGGGCATGATCTTCGTATTCGTGAGAGACGATGACTTTGCCGATGAGGATGTGCCGCCTCTAAGCCACGATCTGCCCATTCGATTCCCCGAGTGGAGTGAAACGTTTCCGCATCCTTTGTGGCCGGCAACTCCCAGTATTTTGGATGAACACGCTGTGGCTCACGGCATCCATCGAACCGGGGAAGCAAACTGGCGAATCGCCTGTGAAAATGGCTTTGATAATGCACACATACTTGTTCACAAAGATAATTCGATTGTGCAGGTAAACAATTGGGTGCTGCCCTTGGGTATCCGGCCTGCCAGCGCGGACTGCATCACGACCTTTGAAGAAGACGGTGGACCCAAGGGATTGATGCAGTGGCTATTCACCGATCGTTGGGACCCCGTATTGGAAAATAAAGAGCTTGGTATCAAGGTAGAGGGCGTTAACAGTCGTCTTTATCGCACCTCTGTTGTTTTGCCTGGCGTTTTGATGGTGGAGAACTGGCCTGAAGAACAACTTGCTCAGTACGAGTGGTACGTGCCTATTACCGACGATACATACGAGTACTGGGAAATTATTGTCAAAAATTGCGCGACTGAAGAAGAAAAGGCTTCCTTTAAGTATCGGTACGATCGCGTCTTTGAGCCGCTGTGTGTGCGTGGCTTCAACGACTGTGATTTGTACGCCAGGGAAGCCATGCAAGACTTCTATGCGGACGGCACCGGCTGGGATCGGGAGCAACTGGTTGACACAGACGTATCGCCGATTACCTGGCGCAAGCTGTCATCAAAGCATAACCGGGGTATTGCGCCACCACCTCCCGGCGTACAGGGCAAGGTTAAAGCCTCCAGCATTCGATTGAAAAATCTTTCCTCTGGTCGAGCGCCCGGCTACTTGGTCGACAAAATTGACGACTGATAGCGGCGGTTCCTGTTCGCATCGGGTCACTCTTCAGTTTCTGGACGGCGAATCACAAACCATCACGGTAGCCGAAGACGAAAGTCTACTGACCGCGGCAAAAGCGCAGAGCGTACCCATACTCCATCAGTGTGAAAGTGGCAGCTGCGGGAGCTGTAGTGTGCGGCTTACCTCAGGCGAGTTAATCATGCGCTCGGATGTGGCGGCATCCCTGTTGGCAAGTGAGCATGCCGCAGGGATGCGCCTGGCATGCATTTCTCACCCCAAATCAGACTGTGATGTCGAGCTCGAGTATGCCTCGGACGCTACTTCGCTTAAGCCTGGAAAAGCTGTTGTATTTTTAGATGATATCGAGTGGATAGCACAAGACGTGGTAAAGCTGTCTACAGAATTAGCCGAAGGCGACTGGCTGGATTTTCAGCCTGGGCAATTCGTGCAGCTACAGGTTCCGGGTACAGATGCCTTCAGACGCTATTCCATGTCGAGCACGCCGTCTCAGATTCCAAAGTTGGAGTTTCTTATCCGAGTGCTACCGGATGGCGTGATGTCGAACTATTTGCGTAACGATGCCAGGGTCGATGATACCCTTGCCTTAGAAGGCCCGTTCGGATCTTTTTTTTTGCGGGAAAATGCCAAGCGTGCGCCGATTCTCATGATAGCTGGCGGTACTGGGCTTGCGCCGATGATGTCTATGCTCGATGTGATTCGCGCACGCTCGGGGCTCAAACCCAAGATTCTTGTCTCCTTTGGCTGCGCCGCTATGGACAATCTGTTTTATGTTGATGAACTGGATCTGCGCAAAGACTGGATGGCAGGTCTTGAGACCCGCATTTCTGTCGATAAGGGTCGGTCAGAGCGAGACATAGTGATCGGCAATCCACTGCAGGCTATTGCCGCTGGAGATATTTCTGAGGATACGGTTGCGTACCTCTGTGGTCCGCCGCCGATGATCGAAGCGTCTTATGCGCACCTGAGTCAGTTGGGCGTGCGCGCGGAGAATATTTACGCTGAGCAGTTTATTCCAAGCTAATTTCGAGTTCGCTAGCGTCCGTAAGACAGTAAGTACTAGGTACATCCGTGATTAGGCAAGTGACAACGTGGAGGCTGATGAAATGAAGATAACCGCTTTGGGCTACGTATCCCTTAATGTATCGGACATGTCTGCCTGGCTGGATTTTGTGACCAAGGTATTTGGTATGCAGGTGCTGCCGCGTGACAATGGTGTGGTCGACCTGCGAATTGATGAGCACCATCATCGATTTACACTGCAGCCCGCTGAGCAAGACTCCGTCGCCGCGATTGGCTGGGAATGTGCATCCAAGGAAGATATCGTTGCCCTGCAGACACGACTTGAACAAGCCGGCGTGGCCACCGCTGTTGGCAGTGCGCAAGACTGTGCCGAGCGCAAGGTGCGCGATCTGGTGTCCTTTAGCGATCCATTTTCGGATATTCGCTTTGAGCTGTTTCACTCGCCGCAATCGGAGGCGTTTCCGTTCTTAGCCTCCAAAGGTATCGACGGTTTTAAGACAGGAGAATTAGGCCTGGGACACGTTGTTTACTTTGTCGAGCGCTATGAAGAGAGCAAACAGTTCTATACCGACGTATTGGGCTTCAAGATCTCTGACTACATCGTCTGGGATAACAACGAAAAGGATGCCACATTTCTCCACTGCAACCCGCGTCACCACTCGCTTGCGATTATGCCGCCCTTTGATGACATTCCCGTAGGAGCCATGGGCCATATCATGCTGGAAGCGAAGAGTATTGATGATGTTGGCAGAGCCTATGACTATGTGCGTGAAGCCAAGCTGCCGCTGATGATGGAATTCGGCAAGCATACGAACGATCATACGCAGTCTTTTTATGTGTTTTCGCCATCCGGGTTTGCCTTCGAGTACGGTTACGGTGGTCGCCTCATCGACGATAACACGTGGCAGGTACGAAGCTACGACGCGCCCATGCTGTGGGGGCATGGCGCACCCGATCCCGGTTAAATGTCGCAGTCCCACTCTGCTTCTTACCGATTGAGTGCGTCGGAGGCCTCTCAAAAAATAGCCTCGGGCGAACTCACCTGCCTGGAATTGGTGGAATCCTGCCTTGAGCGCATACATGAGCGAGAAGACGCAATAGGTGCATGGGCAACACTTGATGCTGTTGCTGCAATCAGGAAAGCGAAAGAGCTGGATCGATTGCGCCTCGAACGCAGCGATGATAGCCGCTTGCCCCTGGAGGGTATTCCAATAGGGGTGAAAGATGTCATTGATACCAAGGCTCTCGCAACGCAATATGGCTCGTCAATCTACCGTGATCACGTGCCTCAAGTGGATGCAGCTTGCGTAGAACGCCTTGCTGCGGCGGGGGCGATCATCCTGGGCAAAACTGTGACGGCAGAGTTCGCCACCTACCAGCCTGGTGGCACGGCTAATCCACTCGACATCCGTCGCACGCCGGGAGGCTCCTCAAGCGGCTCAGCCGCTGCCGTCGCTGATTTCCACGTGCCCCTTGCGGTTGGCACGCAAACGGCTGGATCGGTGATTCGCCCCGCGAGTTTCTGCGGCATCATGGGTTTCAAACCTACGCGCGACCGCTATCCGGTTGCAGGCATGATGGCGACGTCTAAAAGCCTGGATACGCTGGGCACCTTTGCTAGGACTTCATCTGATCTGGCATTACTCGATGGTGTTTTGAATAACGATGCCCAGGCCTTTACGGCGCAACAAGAAGGCACTGTTCCCTTGCACGACTTGCGACTAGCCCTTTGTAAAACGGCAGCCTGGCCACAGGCATCTAAGAGCGTGCACGCGGCCGTCAACCGCTGTTGTGAAGCATTGCGAGAGCGAGGCGCTAAGGTCGATGAAATCAGTTTGCCTCAGGAGTATGCAGCGCTAGTTGAAGCGCATAAGTTGATTCACGTGCGAGAAGCCGCCAGCGAGCTGGGGGAGCTGCGCCGCATACACCCAGACAAAGTGAGCTCAAAACTCAGAGATCTGATTGAAGAGGGTGATCAGGTCAGCGATGCCGACTATCGCGAGGCCACTCGACTGCAGCGATCATGTGCCCGCGAATTTGCTGGGATAATGGGAGATGCCGACTTGTTGATAACGCCGGCTACCATCGGCCCAGCGCCCCACGGCCTTGACAGTACAGGTGACCCGATATTTTGTCGTTTGTGGACGGCTTTGGGTGTTCCGTGCTTTACCTTTACTGCCGCATTCGACGGGGAGTCGGGTATGCCACTGGGCGTACAGCTAGTCGGTGGCGCACATACTGATCAACACTTCCTTCAAGCGTGCCGCACTATAGAGCAACAAATAGGATTGAATCATGACAAATAAGTCAGCTAGCGATGAAAAACGCTATTTTAGCGCCGAGCAGCAAGCCTGGTATGAAAAAGTTTGCGAGGCGATTTCCCTCGATCGGCTGGCAACACTCTTAACGGAGATAACGGATATTCACAGCCCAACCGGCGCGACCGCAGAGGCGAGTCAATTTGTGGTCAACTACCTGAGCCAGATGGGACTGAGTTCGAGCTACCATGCGATGAACGACATTTCTGGCAATGTCATGGCCGAGCTACCCGGGACTGGTGGCGGTGCGGATCTTCTGTTGTATGCCCCCATCGATACTCACCTGGAAGGTGATCAGTCTGATCTTCCCTGGGCCGGACCGAAGCAATTTATTGACATGAAGCCCAGTGCAGTCAGGCAGGGTGATTGGGTCTATGGCCTGGGCTCATCGAACCCCAAGGCGATGGTGGCCTCACTGTGTGAAATTGCGAATGCGTTTTTGGAAGCCGAAGTCCCCTTAGTCGGAAACCTCAGGCTGGGTTTTGCTGACGGTGGCATGCCTGTCAATGTGTCGAAGCGACAAAATGCCGGCCTCTCACACGGGGTGGAGTACATGTTGAACCGCGGTATGGCCCCTGACTACTGCATCATCATGAAGCCACTCAATTGGGTTTACCATGAAGAACCCGGCATGGCGTGGTTTAAGATTACGGTCTGGGGCACCCTCGGTTACGCGGGTATTTTGCGGGGTACACCCGGATTTAGAAGCTCGATTGTGCCGGCGGCTAAGGTGATATTGGCGTTGGAAGACTGGCTGCCCGGCTATACCGAGCGCAATACTTCTGGTGTCATCAGGCCCGACGGCTGGATATCGGCCGTGCAGTCAGGTTGGAACGGCGAGCGTTTGGGATTCCCCTCGGCGGCGACAGAGGTTTACTGTGATATACGCGTCAATCCACGTAGCGACCCAGCGCGTGTTAAAGCCGATCTGGGTGCTTTCTTGTCACAGCTCAAGGCGCAAGATCCAGAACTTGAGGTGGATCTTGACATGATTGCTTCCGTGCCAGGTGGCACAACCGATGAGCAAAACTGGATCGTAAAATCGGCGCTGCGTAGCTGGGAATACGTAGAACAGAAGCCACATCAAGACCCTTACATGCTGGGCGGTCAGACCGATGGCGCTGCATTGCGGCGGATGGGCATTCCCACTGTACGTATGGGCTGGGAGTGGCCTGCCGAAGGCTCGCCGGAGATGATCCCAGAAGGTTTGGGCGGGATGGGTGCAACCTTCGTCCCCGATCTATTGCCTTGTTTGCACAAAATCATCTACACCGTCATCGATACCTGCAGCCGCACTCGAGCAGATGTCGGCTTGTGATGAGCCTGACGATGCAGTTCGTAAACATCGTGTCCCTTAGTGTAAGCAAGTAGTAATAAGCACTGTGAAATCGAGGCGGCACCGCTGCGAGAGGAAGTGCCTGGCGACAAGGGCTTAAATATGGGGGCGTGATAGACGAGGCGAAAAACAGGCTTGGCCCCCGCAAGGATAGATGTATGGCGCAAGTGGAAAGGTGGGAATACACCGGCTCAATGTTGCGCCCGAGCGGATGCGTAGACAGCACAGCGTTCTTCGCTGAGTTTTTCTGTGTGAAAAGTCTGTGTGCAATGTCTGAGTTTGTAATATTTATTGAAATCCAATAGATTATAAATGCATTATCGAGAGTTACACGACACCTCCAGGACCTAGCCAGTATGCCAAAAAGAAAGATTTTGATGGTGCTTCCGGTTCCCTTGTCAGCCGAAGCGCTGAGCGAATTCTCAGGACATATTCCTCCTGAGCTGTTGCGAGACGACATTGAGATCGACTTTCGAGCAGCAAGTAGGGGCGGTCGGATTCTCGATTCCTACTATGAGACCTGTCTAGCCGACGCCTTCGTCGTTGAGGCGGCCATGAAGGCTGAAGAGGAGGGGTATAGCGCGGTGTGCATAAACTCCATGAGCGATTCTGGTTTGAATGCCTTGCGCAGCGTATTGACGATACCGGTGGTAGGCCCTGGACAAGCCAGCATGTTGATGGCGAGCTCGTTGGGGAACAAATTTTCCGTCCTCACGATGTGGGACAGGTGGGAGATTCTGTATAAAAAAACAATCGATGAGCTGGGAATCAGTCATCGCCTTGCATCGATAAGAAGCATTGGGGTGAGACCAGATGCAGAAGAGCTGCTCTCGGGCAAAGAAGAGGTCGTGTTTTCCGCACTGCTGGAGAAGGCGAAGCTGGCGATCGAAGCGGATCGGGCTGACGTTTTGATTCTCGGATCCACAACCATGCATCAGTCCCATGAGTTCTTGCAGTCTGAGCTGCCCGTGCCGGTCATCAACCCCGGCCACGCCGCATTGAAAATGTGCGAGGTCTACATGGATATGCATCTTTCACACAGCAAGTTGGCGTATCGGCATCCCGAGCATCATGACATTTCGGTATTCGATGGCTGACACGATAATCGGTTGGGAGCGAGAAAATGAGTGAGAATCCTGAAGTCGGTCACATGGTGCCTACAGAGGGCTACCAAACGAATGTGCATGATATGGGTAGTGGCCATGCGCTTATCCTGCTTCACGGTTCCGGGGCCGGTGTCTCGGGGTGGGCGAATTGGCGCGGCATCATGCCACTGCTTGCGGAGGATTTCCGTGTGGTCGTCCCCGATCTAGTGGGCTTTGGCTATACGGAGACACCCAGTGACTTCCAATTCACTTTTATGGATAGCTGGATTGATCAGATTGTCGCGGTGATGGACGAGCTGTCCATAAAAAAAGCCCATCTTGTAGGTAACTCTTTCGGTGGTGCGTTGTCGATGTGGCTCGCTGTTACGCATCCTGAGCGTGTGGAAAGAATGGTACTGATGGGTCCGGGGGGTTGGCCGGTGGATGTCAATGCGAACCTGGCGGCGCTTTGGGGCTATAAGCCCTCCATTGAGAACATGAAGAAAATCATGGATATCATGGCCTACAATCGCTCATTGGTAACCGACGAGTTAGCTGAGTTGCGCTATAAGGCGACGATGAGAGAGGGTGCACAGGAGACCTTTGAGCGCGTGTTTCCCAAGCCGCATCAGCGGTGGCTGGATGCTCAGGTTCTGTCTGTTGCACAGCTACAGTCGATAAGGAACGAGACGCTTATTCTGCACGGCAGGGACGATATTGTGGTCGATCCTGAGGTATCCCTGAATCTTCATAAACACATTAAGAACTCTCAACTACACCTGTTTGGCAACTGCGGGCATTGGACACAGATCGAACACGGTGACCGCTTTCGGCAGCTTGTACAAAACTTTTTATTGGAACATCACGCCTGAGTTCGTGATCCGCATGCGATGAAGCAAGCGTGGTGGCGGGCGACAATAGCAAAAAGGACGAGTTGCGGTTGGGGGTTTTGAGCAGGCGTCGCCAGATCTAGTGATCGCCAGCGGAGTTGTATTCGTTGGAAGACAGTATATAAAGTAGCCGCGCAATTGGCGTCAGCGGTCTGACCAGGGGGAACAGTATTTCATGCCTGCAAAGAAGAAAAAACCGAAATCGGGAGGCGATGTGCTGCATCGCCATTGGGAGCTCGGCCGCAATGAGCATGATATCGCGCTGACCGAATTCGAATGGAGTATTTTGAGATTCATGAACGCATTCGAGCGTTGCATCGTGCAAATGGCAAACATGTCGGGCCAGCAAAATTTGAACGTTCAGGAGGTACTGTTTTTGCACGTTGTTTCAATGCAAAAAATGCCTCAAACCTCCGCGTCGCTCGCACACCAGCTTAACAGGGATGATATCGCGAACATTCAGTACACGCTGAGAAAGCTTGTCAGTGCCGGTATGGTAGAAAAAAGAAAAGAGCCGCAGGGCAAGATTTATACGTTTTCGGTGACGGAAGAGGGTATGAAATTGGTGCGCAGTTATGCCAACGTGCGCGAGCTGCTGCTTGCCGATAAGACGCAGTTTATTGACAACATCGATGAAAGGCTGGACGCCAGCAGGCGCTTTGTCAGCTTGCTGACTGGCGTTTATGACGAGGTCGCAAGGGAGTCCCCAACCTATACCGCCCCCTAAGCGGCCCTTCTAAGGCAGGCGTGAGACTTTTTTACTCGTTACACGACGCCTACCTCAGGCCCTACGGAGCACCTGGCGGCTACTGGCTTTGACTACACTGCATATAGTATTGATGTGCCAGGCCCAAGCGCTCCAGCTGGCCAACTTGCCGATCAGAATTGATACTTGAAAGCAGTTGCCATGCTTCGGACACAATGGCGAGAGCCTCGTCTTGGCTCAGCTGTTCTTGGGTCATGGACTTATAAAGCGAGCGTCCCCGTTTTTGTGTTTCCTCGAGGCTATATCCTTCAGAAAAGTAGCCAATCCCGGTCTCAAACCAATACTCCTTGTCTCGACAAGGATCTTGGGGCAGCTCTGCCACGGCGAACGCCGGCATCAGCAGAATGAGAGTGGCGAGGGCTATGTTGATTGAACGAATTTGCATCGAGCTACATCCAGGCGCTGAGGGTGCTAGTGTATCTGAATCGCGGCACCAGGCGTCAAGTCGGCGCGAGGCAAGCACAACAGGGCGTGCATGCCGTAAGGATGAGCTTCGGTGACATGTATTGCTCACTGCGACAGGTAGTGAATTCGCTTTTCAGAAATCGTTGAAGCCGCTTTTTGGGTTAAGCTGGTGGATGCGTATTGGCTGCAGCGCGCAGGATGTGTTCGCGGTGCGGCATGACTACAAGGAAACGATTAATGTCCAAACATAAGAACCCGAGCAGTGTTTTTATCACCGGAGGTATGAGTGGCCTGGGTAAGTCCCTGGCCGAGGTGTATTTGGGTCGTGGCGCTAATGTCGCGATTTTTGATTTGACAGTGAAAGAAGAGGTGGTTGTTGAGCTGAAAGAAAAGCGCCGGCACAATGGGCAGCAAGTTTGTGCCTATGCAGTGAGCGTTACCGACTTCGCAGCGCTCGAGGGCGCAGTGCAGTCAGCTCACGATGCCATAGGCGGGCCTCAGCTCGCTATCAACTGCGCAGGCATCCTGCGCGGCGACCCTTTTGAAACCTTGTCGGGCAGTGATTTTGAATTGACCGTACAAATCAATCTTTTTGGTTCTCGCAATTTCGCTGCAGCAGTGCAGCCCCTGTTGAAGCCCGGTTCCCGGTTAGCGCTGGTGTCATCATTGGCGGGCTTTGTTGCCAATTACTCTTATGCAGCCTACAACGCCTCTAAGTTTGCTGTGATTGGACTAGGCAGAGTGTTGCGGCTGGAGTGGAAGCCAAAGGGGATTGACGTCAGTTTGATTTGCCCTCCCGAGGTTGACACGCCTTTGCTTGAACAGGAAGCGCCCACCATGCACCCCGCATCGCGGGCACTGAAGGACATGGGCGGGACGCTAACGCTGGACGAGGCCATAGCGGGCATCGTGGCAGGCTTGGACGCTGGCAGACATGTCATCATCCCTGGCTTTAAGGGCAAGGTTGTGTACTACGGAGGCCGCTATCTGCCGGACCTGTTCACTAACCTGATTGCTGATCGAATTGTGCGCTCTGAATTGACGAAAATACAGCGCGGGTGAATACAGCAGAGCTGGCTATCGCGAGCGTTCCTGCTGCCTATGCGCTGGACTAACCTAAGTGTTTAACTATCCGGAGAAAGACGCGCTAATCATGAGATTACGTGGAGTCACCTCGCGCTCACAGAAGCAGCTGAGGTGAACCTCATAATTAGATTGATACAGATAAAGTGCGCGATCCAGCACAAGCCACAGCTCCAGTACCCGGCGAAAGGCGTGGCGTGGCAACTCCATTCGACTGACTTCTGCAAGTCTTTGCCAGCCCCTGTATTCATACCGTGCCCAATCGACGGTCTCAGGTAGTGTCAGCTGCTTCAATGCGGCGGCGTGCTGGCAGAATGCTTTAAAACTCGTCTGCAAAACGCCATCCGAAAAAGAGGGTAGTGGAAGATAGTCGTCGCGAGCTCTCAGCTCGCGCTGCAGCTGATCGAAACCGAGTCGCCAGGCATTTTTGTGATTACGTCTTCTGGCCTCGGCGGCGGAGGCGGTTACAGTTTCCTGCACCGCCAGACGACAGTCAGTGCGCGTCAAATCGAGCCCGCTGTTCTTCCCCGCAGATGAAAAGGGTTTGTAGTGCTTATCCACTGTCAGATGAAAGCAACAGGGGGAAAGGTGCAAACGCTTCACCTGGTTATCGATCACTAAATCAATCAGCTGCCGATGTAAATCTCCGCAGGCGTGCAGGGCAACAGCGTGATCAGTCTCTGCCATGAAGCGCTGCGCCGTAGCAGAGAGCACGTCGCAGCGAGCTAGCTGTACATCAAGGCCCTGCTGCTTACTCAGATGATTGCCCGCCTCACAGAGAGATTTGTCCCGTTCCAGCCCTGTAACTGCCGTGCCGTAGCGGTGGGCCATTAGCCGACCTAAATGCGCTTTGCCTGCGCACCATTCCAGGGTGCGCTCAGACGTCGTTTTGACGCAATCTGCAAACGCGCTAATCTGCTGCCACTTGCGACCGGGTACTCCCTGAAGGAGTCGGCTGGGGTAGCGATATGTCGGTGTTGGGTGCAACGGCAATTGCTGCAGCTGCGCGATTGACGCAGCATCTGGCAGGTAATCGCCGAGCCAGTGCAACAATGCCGTGCTGTCGGATTCAAGCGCCGCTACCGATTGCTCATCCAGTGCGCGCAGGGACTCGGCAAGTTCCGCGTGTTCCTGCTCCCAGGTTAGCGTGGGCAGGTAAAACGGGACAGGCTGCCATAGCGACTGATGCTTAGTCAGTGACTGATCGAGGCCTTTAAAATGATCTGCTAGTGAACGCTCGTGAATGGCACAACCTATCGCACGTATACTTTGGGCATCAGTTTATCTGCCATATCGTGTTTACTGAAACAGTGATCGCTCCTGCGGACAGGGCTCTACTCGACTGGGTGATGGATCATCCCATGACCGTAAAGCTGCTGCCCTCGTTGATGCCACGCTTACGCGAGTAGAAACCAATATCTAAGTCTACCCCGGTCATGGGAGCGGAAAAGGACACGGGCTCAACGTCATGGTCTTGTCCCTGTTCGCAGCAGATAATCAGCTCTGCCATCAGCTGTCCCACCAGCGGTGCATTTTTAAACTGATTGCCGCTGGTGCCCACCGCCATGTAAAAACCGTCCAGAGACGAACGGTCGTAGACAGGAATCCAGTCATCACTCACGTCGTAGGCGTCCACCACGCCGCTACTCCGATCCGGGATCGGGAGATCGGGCATACGCTGCGCCATGCGATAAAGCTGCGCCTTCCACTGGTCGCCGGAGATATTGCGATCGAGATGATCCGGATCAGCAATCCATTCTTGTGGGTCGCACTCCGGGTCCATACTGCCCACAAGCAGTTTGTCGCCGACGTCCGGGCGGCTGTAGCAGCCTATGTCTGAATCCGCTATCACAAATCCGTGCTGCTCCACGCTCTGGCTCGGCGGCATTGGGACGTAATAGACCTCGTGGCGCAATGCGCGAGTCGTAATCGACATGTCCTCCAGCACACCGGCTAGCTGATTGATGGCCGCCGAGTGTGGCCCACTCGCATTGACTACCACTGGCGCGATGAGCGATTCGCCAGTGTCTAGCGAGACGCCTTGCACGCGCTCTGCATCCCGATCAATGCTTGTAACCTGTGCGTTGAACTGAAAGCGCGCGCCATGCGCCTCGGCGGCACACTGCAGGTTGTGCACCGTCAACTGTGGATCATTTACGTAACCCGAAGTGGGAAAGTACACCGCTCCGCAGAGTGGCGCTTCGTTGGGCACACCGAAGTTGGCGTCTCCGGGTCGCTTGGGTGGACAAAAAGACTGTAGATCGAGCATGGGCATGCGCTTGCCCAGGGTAGCAAGATCCCATTCTTCAAAAGGTATATCGAGCGCGCGATGATGTGCGAGTTGAGTATCCAAGTCGCCTGGTGTCTCGAACGGCACGATCATGCCAGTTTCGACAAAACGTGCGAAGCCACGCTCATCGTCCACGCCCAAAAATTCGCGCCACTGTCGCCAGTGCAGATAGCTCTCATAGGCCAGCGCGGTGCCATCCCAGGTCGAATAGGCGGTACGAACGACAGCGGAAGAGTTCACGGTGGAACCCGCGCCGGCGACGGCGTTTTTGTCCAGCACGACGGGTCGCACTCCGCGTTTGGCGAGGGCGTAGGCGATGCTGGCACCAATCAGTCCAGCGCCGATAATAATTGCATCGAAGTCCCTTTGCGATCGACTCATAGACGCTCCTTGAAGTAGGCGGCAACACGCTCACAAATATTTTGTTGGTCCGTGCCCTTCATGGTGTGGTTTACCCTGGGCAATCGCAGTATATCGTGCGGCTTCTGATTAGCGATAAGATCGTCAATCAGTTTTGCCAGGCCATAAAATGCAGTATTCGAATCGAAGGCTAGAATCATCAGCAGTGCCCGCGGTCGTAGGGTAGTCCGGATGAAGACCAGCAGTCGCGATTCGTCATCAGACAGTTAACCGGAAACCTTTATCATAGATCCATATAAGCGCAATAGGCCAGTAGCGAGTGCTATTACTGTGATCGATCAGCCGTGGAATCGCGGAATGATTCGCACTCAGCAGACAACGTACCGGGAAGCTCTATGCTTACTTCACGCCGCTAACATCTGTCACCGTGTTGGCCTTTCCTCTGAGGCGGAGACCGCTTTGACTTTATAAACACGCCGGCGTTTGTTATTTGCACCCTGTTATCGCATGAGAAACAAATGCGACACAACTGAAATCTCTCGCAGACGTTTACAAGCACCCCCTTGGGCGGGTCCTGTCGGTAGAAAAACCGTATATGCGAGCGAAAGTTTTAGAAAAACTCCAATGCGTATTCAGCAACGTCTCGAGCGACTTTGTTTAACTGCGCCTCAGGAGTAGGGCAGAAAGTCGAACGAGTAGTTCACCCTTGTGGTAATCACATCCTCGGGTTCAAAGCGAATCATCTGTATGCGCGAGAGTATTTTTTGCGTTAGCGCGGCGTCGTTAAGATCGCTGGATAACAGCGTGATTTCTTCGACCGTGCCCGAGGCATTGATCAACATTTCGAACACCAGCTTGCCTTCGAGCAGGGGGTCTTGGCGCAGCGCTCGATTATAGATGGCGAAAATTGAGCCCTTGTTGCGATCCATAACCTGTCGAATAGAGTCGTCGCTGCGCCCGCCTAGACGGGCAGATTCACCGTTACTTTCTTTTGCGACGGTTTCGGCGATGCCGCTTTCCACTTGTGTCGTCTGACGGCCGGAAAGTGCTGGACCACCGGTATCGCGGCTGAGCTCAGCCGTATTGATACCGCCACTGTTGGCCGCGGCTTTGTCGGTGATCATGGCGCGCTCGGTCTTTGCTGCACTGGCTTCACCGCGGCTTGTGACTGTTTGTGGCATAGCGTCCAAGTCAAGGCTGTCGCGCATAGCGCTGAGATCGTCCTGAAAGGCGAGTACGCCAGCCACGGCGGCCTTGTCGCGGGCCTGTGCCAGCTTGGCTTCTGCAGAGAGTTCTGGCTTTTTAACGGGGACGGGTTTAACCGGTTCGATCTTGGCAACCGGTTCGGGCTTCACGGGCTCGGGTTTTACCGGCTCTGGCTTTGGCTCAGGCTTTGGCTTGGGTTTTGGTATGACCGGTTTTGGCTCGGGTAGAGCTTGTTTTTCCAAGATTACGCGCGCCAGGTGCTGGGGATCTTTTTCGGGCTGCTCCTGCATAATCTCCGGGATGGGTAGTAGCGGCATGGCGATAGCCAGAATAGCAAAGACGATAAACATCCGGCGCAGCAATTTTTTGAATCGCGCATCGTCCTCGCCGCTGGATTCCCAGGGCATTAGCAAATCAGGTGGGCGTACGGCTGCGTTCATGGCGTATCACCGGCTGCAACAAGTTGCCCCTGCTCGCTGGGGTCAAGCGGAACGCTATTGACCGCTAGCGAAATATCTCTGTAGTCACTGTCCGCGCATGTGGCCATGATGCGCTTCATAAGTTTGTAGGGCATGTGTTGATCGCCCATGATGATAATGGGCAGGGCATTCTCTTCCTCAGCGCGCTCTGCAGTGGGAATCAGCGAGGCCTGATAGCGCAGCTCTTGGGCCAGTGAGGGCAGAATCGTCTCAGGTTGAGACAAGGCGTCACTGACGCTGGCGATTTTGCGATCTTCTAGCAGGAGATCATCAGCTGATACTTTTATCGTGAGCGCTAGCTCGGGTTTCTGCTCGGATACAGATTCGGGTAGCGTAATTGCGTTGTCCGGCTGTAGGACCTCCACATCGCCGTTGTTCACCATGAGAAACAGCACCAATATGGTGAAGATATCCATCAGCGCGACCAGGTTGAGTTTAGGTGTTTGGCTAAAACGCTCATGGTTGCGCGCCATGCGGCGTGTGCGCAGTGAACTACTCATCACGCGCCCTCCGCCTTACTGGCTTTGGCGGGCGCGTCACCAAATGACACCTGTGGGAAGAGTGCGGCGTCCACGACTGAGGCGGCCACCATTGCCTTGAAGGAGCGCACGGTATCCATGGCCTCAATTATCACCTGATAATCGATGTTGTCTTCCGCGAGAATGGCAATGTCGTTCTTTTCCTTTCCTTGCTCGCGTAACTGCCGCTTGACTTCCTGCAATACCAGACTCAGCAATGCGAAGTCGTACTCTCCTGTATCCAGCATTGGAATCTGTTTGAGCAAGACACCCTGTGGATAGTCTACACGCATACCATCTGCACGAATCACAAGCTCTAGCTGCTGTTGATGTTCATCATCTCCACCGCTGGCGGCCGGGGGCAGGTCAACTTCGATAACGGTAATTTTGGAGAACACCATACCGAGTAGGAGCACGGGGACGAGAACGATCATCAGATTCATGAACGCTGTGATGTTCAGCTCTGCTTCGGTGCGCTGTACTCTGCGCCTGCGTTTCATGTCGCGCTCCTATGCCCGTGCAGCGGTTTTGCCCGCGCCAGGTAGACCGCCAACATCAGTGAGCAGATTGATGACTTTTACGCTTGCCATCTCGAAGCTGTCGACAATTTCGGCAGTACGAGTTTGCAGCAGTGCGTGTAGCAGTAATAGCGGTATCGCCGAGATAAGACCGAAAGCCGTGGTATTCATTGCCACGGATATAGAGCTGGAGAGCATACTCGCCTTCTCGGTTGGCGCGGCCGTGGCCACCGCCGTGAACGCGGCGATAAGACCCACGATAGTACCCAATAGGCCGAGCAAAGTGGCAACGTTGGCCAATGTGGCCAAATAC
>JBCDFM010000008.1:0-34910 GCA_039178015.1 Pseudomonadota bacterium | reverse complement strand
TCCGGAAGCGCTGGGACGTAGAGTTCCGCTCTGTGTCGCTTCGGCAGGCGTTTCTTTGCTCGACGTCTCAGGTGCAGCTCCATCAGCTTGTATACCCTGTAGATTCGTTTGTGGTTCCACGGTCGACCTTGCCTTCGGAGCATCTTCCGGCACTTCCAGAAGCCTCTACTGGGCCGCCCCTCAACCAAATCCGCCAGCGCTGCAATAATCTCTGCATCTCGCACCGTCCAATGCACAGGCGCCTTGTAATAGGCCGACCTTGAGAGACCCACGCACCGACAGGATCGAGCTATAGTCAGCTTCTGATCACTGACCAGGAAAACCGCGGCAGCTCGTTTCTCCGTCGGCGTTACAACTTTTTTGAAATCAGCTCCTTCATCGCAGCGTTCTCGAGCGCCAGCTCCGCATACATCTTCTTGAGTTTGGCGTTCTCGGCTTCCATCTGCTTAACCCGCTTCAACTCCGAAGCCTCCATACCACCGTACTTGGACTTCCACGAGTAGTAGGTAGGAGACGAAATGCCATGTTTACGGCAGATGTCCTTCACCATCATGCCGGCATCGGCTTCCTTGAGAATCGCAATGATCTGACTCTCGGTGAACTTCGACTTCTTCATGTGAACCTCCTGGCTATAACATGCCAGAAAGCTCTACTAATTACTTGTCTCCGATATGGGGAAGCTTACGATTTTACCTTACAACCGAATTACGCTGCGTATCCTGATGAACAGAAATAAAAATTAATGCTGCACTATATTATATTTAGGCTGCTATAATATGGCGTGATCTTATTCGACAGCAAATTCAGCCGGGCACTGACAAGAATGCAGATGGGTTAAAGTCAATTATGTTCGGGAGTGGCAGCAAAGTTCAGTCACTGAGCCCTTACTTGCTACCGGGACTAGTGTTTCAGTCCGTGATCGTTGGGGGCGGCTACGGTACTGGCCGGGAAATCGCCGAGTTTTTTGTTGTGCATGGCCCGCTGGGCGGGCTGCTCGGCATGTTGGTGGCGTGTGTTGCATGGAGCGTTGTACTTGCTGTCGCATTCGAGTTCGCGCGCGTATCCCGCGCCTATGACTACCGCAGTTTCTTCAAGGCACTACTGGGCCGCTCCTGGGGTCTCTTCGAGATTATCTATCTCCTGATCGCGCTACTGGTCTTGGCTGTACTCGGGTCCGCGGCGGGCGAATTACTTAACGAAACGCTGGGAATTACCAAAACCTTTGGTGCCGTCCTACTCATGGGCGCGGTTGGTGCGTTGGTCTACTTCGGCAGCTCGGCGGTAGAGCGAGCATTGGCCTGCTGGTCAATACTGCTTTATGTTGTTTACACCTTGTTTTTCATCTGGGTTATTGCCGAATTCGGCAATGTTATCGGTGCACGCCTCGGCACCGGCGAGGTGCTTGGAGCCTGGCATCTCGATGGACTTCGCTATGCCGCCTACAATCTGAACGCATTGGCAGCCACATTGTTCGTGCTCTCGCATCTAGAGACGCGACAGCAGGCGATAGGTGCCGGTTTGCTGGCGGGCCTGATTGGAATTGTTCCGGGCATCTTCGTTTTTGTTTCTATGCTCGCCCAATACCCTCAGATCGCAGAAGCGCCGGTACCCATCACGAATCTGTTGCATGCACTTAACGCCCTTTGGTTCTTTGTCATTTTTCAGATCGTTTTGTTCGGCACGTTCATTGAAACCGGCGCTGGAATTATCCATGCGATCAATGAGCGCGTTGCCAGCGCACTCCAAGAATCCAAACGGAAGTTTCCGGCCTGGGCTCGCCTTGCAATCGCGGTCAGTTCGATGCTGGTCGCGGTTTTTCTTGCCGATGCATTTGGAATAGTCGGCTTGATTGCGCAAGGTTACGGCCTGCTGTCCTACGCGTTCATCGCCATTGTTGTCTTGCCCCTGCTAACGCTGGGCGTGCGCAGAATTGTCCTTAGCAGTCGCCAAACGTCGCGACCTCTCGCCCACACTGAGGAAGCCAACTGACTATGATCACGGACTCCACTCTGCCGATTCATCTCAAGTCGCCTTACTTGATCTATTTTGGTGATGTTGCCAACAAGGGGTTTGCAAAAACCGGACTTGGGCTGGTCGAATGGTGTCGTCCTCTGTGTGCCGGCCAGCTGCGACATCCAGATTGCATTGTCGATGGAGGGATACCCGATCTAACGCTTGAAGAGGCCGCATCCAATGGCGTTAAGTCGATCATTATCGGCGTGGCCCCGGCCGGAGGATGCATCCCTGATTCGTGGGTTGCGGACCTTGCCGATGCTGTCCGACATGGTTTCGATCTGGTATCCGGTATGCATGTAAGGCTTCGGGACTTCCCGGAGTTCGTTGCCGCTGCGGAAGAATCGGGTGCTCGACTCATTGATGTCCGCGTTCCGCCGAGCGAGTTGAAGGTTGGTACCGGCGAGAAGCGGCCTGGCAATCGCCTACTAACGGTAGGAACGGACTGCGCGGTTGGCAAGAAGTACACGGCGCTCGCTATTGAGAAGGCGATGCACGCCCGTGGTTGGTCTGCGGATTTTCGAGCTACCGGGCAAACGGGCATCATGATAGCTGGGAGCGGCGTGCCAATTGATTGCGTCGTTTCTGATTTCATCTCTGGTGCGGCCGAGATGGTTTCGCCGCCAGCTGATGCCGATCATTGGGACATCATCGAGGGCCAGGGCGCATTGACGCACCCAAGTTTTGCGGGTGTAAGCTTGGGGCTCCTGCACGGCTCGCAACCGGACGCATTGGTCTTGTGCCATGACGCGAGCCGCACGCATATTCTTGGTCTCGGTACGAATCAGCCTTACCCGCTGTCGAGTTTGTCTGAGACAATTCGAGTAAATCTGGAAATGGCCTGTCGCGTTAACCCGAACGCTCGTTTCGTTGGAGTATCGGTGAACACGAGCGCGCTTGATGCAGACGCTCGTGCAGAAGTGCTGGCACAGTATGCAGCAGAAACTGGGCTGCCAGTCGTCGACCCGATAATCGATGGCGCTGCGAAGATATTGGATCGCATCACCGAAGAATTTGGTATCACGCAGCGCCGGGCGGCCACGTAAATTTGGGAAAATCTCTGATATCCGCCAATTCGGCGCTCTCTGGCTGGGCAACTTTTTCCGGTCTCGCGGCATTCGTTTACTGGGCCAATGCAACCCCCGTTGGAAAGCGGCTACCCGGAGTATAGATAATGCTGGTCTCCGCAATGTTCTTTGCGAATGCTGCCATGGTGCCCGAGCTGGTACGGGCTTAAGTCACAATCTGGTCGTTCGCTGAACCTGTTGCCAATGGTTACAAGCAGATTTGCGACGGTTTATTCCTGGAACCGGGCCGACACTGATTGCGTTCTTTGTGTTGCTAGTGATACTTCCACCGCTGACCGTTGTCCAGCACTGGCTTCCGGCGCCATCCGATATCGTCGGCATGCCAGCTGATCTATCGGGCGACTCCGAAGTCGAGGGCGTATAGTCTCGGTACTTTGATTTCAGCTTCCTGCTGACATTGTGTTTTGTTATCTGCGTGCTTGGCTACGCCGTCGCCAGTCTTGTCGGCGTTGCGCCAGCCGACACTCTTTCATGACCACATCAGAGACCAACAACTAATTGTAGGAGCCGACATTGAAGTTCGACGTCGAAATCCGAGAGTATCCACTGGTAAGTCCTCTTCGCATTACCGGGCACGCATTCAACGGTTCTCGCGATATCAAGGTCACATTGACAGACGACGACATTTCCATCGATCACTGAAACAATGTACTTCATACGGCGGCACACCGGACAGTGGCCGCGATCACCAAACGCGCTACCCCGTTTACTAGTGCAGCGCGCTTGCCGGCCGCGCAGGCCAGAACGGAAATCACGCGTCAGGCAGAAGCAGCGCTTGGCATGGCCGGGCAGTTTACAGCCCCTTCGGCACTCGCAAACGTCGAGGTGTGAGTGAAATGCATGCGTCGGCACTCCGCCTAGCGACTTGCCTACTTGCCTATGATCTAACAAACAGACAGCCACCGTTTGTTTTCAAGCTGACAGTATCGTTCAGATGTCTGAGTGTCTCGGCTTCATGTTGGCGCCAGGCACTCTGGCGTGAATCGTCGACACTATTCGCAATTAGTGCCGCGAAAACTATAATGCCATGGCTGAGTTGTACCAAAAAGTGTGGAATCAATGCAGCAGAAATCATCGAGATCGGTCGTTTCAGGAGCGGGAAGGACTGAGTCCGCAATTCGTCGCGAGCTTAAAGACGCAATTATTTCCCAGAAGTTGGCGCCGGGACAAAAAGTTACCGAGACCGGTCTTGCGGAGTTGCTATCGACCTCTCGGACCGTCGCCAAGAATTTGATTGAACAGCTCACTGTCCAGCACTTCCTGGTATCTGTTTCAGCGCGAATGACGCGTGTGTCACCCCTCACAGTAGTTTCGATCAAGGAAAATTTCTTGCTGCGACGCATGATCATGCCGGAACTCATTGCCATGTCGATTTCGAATGTCGATCTCAAGGCTATGGCCAAAATGAACCAACGAATTTCATCCACCAAAGTGAATAAAGATGACGACGATCAGGTGCTTGAGCTGCTGCGGCTAAATCGAAAGTTCAATTTGATGCTTATCGAGGACAGCAAATATCCCCTCCCACTGGCGTGGGCTCGGCTACTCGAGGATATGGCGATGCGTATCTACTGGATCTACGTCAAGCAGCACGGAAAGCTGCCGTTTCCCGCGTCGCAACACGAATTGCAGATAAAGGCGATGCAGGACGACAACCCAAAGCGCGTCGAATCTATAGCTCGCGAGACGTTAAGCAGGAATGAGGAACGAATCTTGGATGCGGTTTTCTCAAGTGAGCAATTTTACACCCAGGATTTGATCGTTTGAGCCCAGGTGGTGTTGGACCAAGTAATTTAGTGCAGCATTAATATTTTTGAAAGCAACAATAATTTGACCGAAAGCCTCCTTAATGCTGTAATCGGCGTGTAAATGCTAATAGTGCAGCCAAATGTGCTGTTCATAATTACCCAAGGGGACAATTGTTCGAAATCTTGAATGGTGTACGGGCGCGATTCTTGGCGTCGATCCGACCACCGGACAATCGATTCTGCAGTCGTACGGAACTTTCGGGCGCCCACGTACGATCGGAGCGAACATTCGTATCGACGTCTAACCGAGTCCTTCCCCTGTGGCCATGAAATCTTGTTAAGCGTTTCACAACGATTCTTCATGGCGGTTTGTAGTGGTGCGTAATTGAATCGAATGACAGCAAAAACGCAATCAGTGACACACGGTCGGTGGTGCGCCGTCATCGCAATTTGTTTGGTGCTGATTGGATGTGTTTCACACCCGATGGCTGGGCAGAACCATGAGAAGCAGTTCGACATAGTGATACGGAATGGTCGGGTTATCGATCCCGAGACAGGCCTGGACGCCGTGCGATCCGTTGGAATTCGCGCTGATCGCATCGAAGCCGTATCACCTGAGCGACTCGAAGGCAAGACAATCATTGATGCGACGGGGAAAGTGGTCACGCCGGGATTCATAGATCTACACGCTCATGGCCAGCGAATTCTCGCGGCGCGAGTTCAAGCGCTCGACAGAGTGACGACGGCGCTCGAGTTGGAGGGAGGGGCGCTTCCGATTTCGCTCTTCTACGACCGCGCCAGCAAGGAAGGCAGGCCGATTCACTATGGAGCATCTGTCAACTGGGCCATAGCCCGTATCGCGGAAAAGACGGGTAAGGAGCCAACTGGCGGGCTCAATTTCTTCTTTTCAAACATGGGCGTCCTGTCCTGGCAACAACAATTGGCCAATGACGAAGAGACAGCACGGATTGTCGCACGCGTGCAGCAGGGTCTCGACGAGGGTGGCCTAGGAATAGGGTTCTTGCTTGGCTACGCACCGGGGACCGGCCGCAAAGAATACTACGCACTCAATGAATTGGCCGCTCACAACGGCGTACCCACCTTCACGCATGCGAGATACCTGTCGACAATCGAACCGCAGAGTTCCTTCGAGGGCTTTCAGGAGATGATCGCGGTTGCCGCTGCCACCGGCGCCGACATGCACATCTGTCATCTCAATAGCATGAGTCTACGTGACAGTGCTGCGACGGCCGAACTCATCAGTGGCGCTCAGAGCAATGGCGTGAAGTTATCGGTCGAAGCCTATCCCTATGGCGCGGGTTCAACAGGCATCGGCGCCGCGATGTTCCGTCGCCCGAACTGGCAGGAAAGGCTGGGGGGAATCAAAAAATCTGATTTTACGAACGGCGGCGAACGACTGACAGACGACGAGTTTGACCGGCTTCAGGAAGAGGAGCCAGGCACTGTCATTGTTCTTCATGTGCTTAGCCCCGATGATAATCGCAAAGATCAGGAAGCACTCGATCGTTCGGTGCTGTATCCCGGTGGCTCGATCGCGTCTGACGGCGGCATC
Source organism: Pseudomonadota bacterium (assembly GCA_039178015.1). Taxonomy (GTDB): domain Bacteria; phylum Pseudomonadota; class Gammaproteobacteria; order Pseudomonadales; family Halieaceae; genus JARRPM01. The sequence goes on along the minus strand of JBCDFM010000008.1, from coordinate 28,488 downwards.
TGGACTTCGCCAAATGGCGAATGGTTGCCGCAGGAAACCTGGCCGCTCCCGACAAATGCCGAATCGCACCCACGTAGCGCCGGCACCTACGCGCGGTTTCTTCGCATCTATGTTCGTGAGCGCGAAGTGATCTCGCTACCCGAAGCGATAGCGAAGCTCACGCTCTATCCGGCCCGCGTCCTGGAGGAATCTGTGCCTCAGATGCGGCTAAAGGCTCGCATTCAAGTGGGCGCTGATGCGGACATTGTCGTATTTGATCCGGACACCGTAAGTGACCGCGCGACCTATGAGACGCCGGCGCAGACGTCCATCGGTTTTGAGCACGTAATCGTAGCCGGCACCCACTTGGTGAATGACGGGGTACTTGATACGACCGTGATGCCAGGCCGGCCTGTACGTCGCGAAACTGACGAATCTAAAAACCAGCGCGACTGGACGATGGTCGAAGATGGCTAAGTTGAACACCTGCGCGGTGCAATTCCGCCCGAAAACAAGTTAGGCAGGTTGAATGACAACGTCTCTCTACTGGATTGTCATGACAAGCTGCGTTCTCGCGAAAGAGACTACTCGAGCCATGCTCAAGGAGATGCACGACGTTGGAGTCACGCTGGGAATTGGCACTGATTGAGTTGCCAACTGGTTTCGATATTAGCCGACAGCTTAAATCGAGGAACTTCAGACCTTCAAAAATGTTCTCGGCTAAATACCGACTGAGGCACTCACAGCGGCAACGAGGACGAAAGCCGAGATTACGGGCATAGATTAAAGACCAGAGACGCTGAACAAGAAGAGGAGACGCAGGAATGATCAGGTTATTGACCAAGCTGAGTATTGCAGCACTGCTGGGTTTGTCTATTTCATCTGCCGCGACGGCATTCCAGAGCGATGCTGACACAGCCGCAGAAGATGCGGTTGAAATCGAGCAGGTCGACGGCGGCATTGATGCAAACAAGGTCAAAGTATTCTTCGACGGAGCGGTCGGAGCAATCCAAAAGGTCTACGACATTCCTGGTGTAACCGTTTCGGTCGTTAAAGACGGTCGGCTACTTTACTCAGGTGGCTACGGGCATTTGGACGTTGCGAGAACACGCCCAGTCGATCCTGCGACGAGTCTGTTTCGTATTGGCTCCATCTCGAAACTGTTCACATATACAGCGGTTATGCAGCTGGTTGAAAGGGGCCAGTTGGATCTCGACGCTGACGTCAACGACTATCTCACCGCGTTCAAAATCGATGATACGTACCCTGAGCCGGTGACGCTGCGCCATATTTTGACGCATACAGCAGGGTTCGAGGACGGTGGAATGGGTTACCTGTTTCGCAAGCAAGAGGGCGATCTGATCGGCTTCGAGGAATGGTTGATTCGCTATCAGCCGAAAAGAGTCCGGCCGCCCGGCACGTTCGCCAGCTATTCCAACTACGCCACCGGACTCGCTGGGTATATTGTTGCTGAAGTCTCCGGCAGCGACTTTGAAACTTACATTGATGAGAACATCTTCGAGCCGCTTGGCATGAGCCATTCGACTTTTCGCGAACCGGTACCGGCGGATATTGCCGACGCCCAGTCGGGGAACTTGAGGCGTGAACTGGGAGACTACGTTGATAGCTACTTCGAGTTCATTGCCGACACCGCACCTGCGGGCTCAATGTCGTCGTCTGCGGACGACATGGCGCAGTTCATGCTTGCACATCTCGGAAGTGGTGCGGTTGGAGACGATCGTATTCTCCGGGAGGCAACCGCATTGCAAATGCGTGAGCCGTTATTTACTCATCACCCTAAGCAACCGGGAATGCTCTACGGGTTTGTGGAATATCCGGTTAATGGTCGGTTCGGTTACGGGCATGGCGGAGACACCCTTGTGTTCCACAGCGAAATGGTGCTGGTGCCGTCCGAGAATTTCGGTGTGTTTCTTTCAACGAATGCAGCGGATGGCGGTGTTGGTGTTCGACAACTGCTGGCGGCAATTCTGGACGAATTTGTACCGGATTCAAGTGACAACCCACATCCTTCACCGGCAACGGACAGCGATGTCGATCTCTCCGCATTTCAAAAGTATGCGGGTAGCTATCGGGGTAACCGGCGTGCGTATTCGAATTGGCAAAAGATATTGGAATTGCCGTCGGATCTGCAGGTACAGGTGTCGCCCAATGGTGGCCTCGTGTTACCGAGTTTTTTCGCACCGGCCAAGTTTCAGCGCTACGTTGAGACCAATGACGAAGGTGTTTTTCGCAGCGTTGATGACCCGGATGCGGTGATTAGCTTTCGGGAGGACGACAACGGAAATGTAACGCAGTTGTTTATCAGCCCGGTTATGGCACACGACAAGATTGGCGGTTTGGAATCGGCCAAGCTCCACCAATCGATTCTCGGTCTGTCGCTGCTGGTTTTCGTGGCGGTTGTGGTTGGGTCGATCAGACGATTTAAGTTAATTCGGGCATTACCAGCGCTCGAGAAACGCGCTTGGATTGCTGTGTTCTTAGCAAGCCTTGTCAACGTTGTCTTCGCTATTGCCCTGGTTGGTGCGGTTGCCGGAGGTCTGGAAAGCCTGATCTTTACCGGCCTGCCGGCAGCAGGCTTTATCTTGAGTCTGCCGGTTATCGCTGGGCTATTCACGATCTGGGCTATCTTGCAGGTGCCGGGTATCTGGGCCCAGAAAGTCTGGACATTCTGGGCGCGAATTCGCTACATGATCATTGTCGTGTTTCTGATCCTTTTCGCGCTGATTCTGAACTACTGGAAAGTGTTCGGACCTTGGAACACCGTGTAGAAAGGAAGAAGGTTGAGCCCCCAGAACCACAGTCGGAATCGGACGCACAGTGATGCTATTAAGGCGGACCAAAATGGCGTCATTAATTACGCTATTGAGCTCTGTCGCAGCGCCTGAGTTTGGGCACCGTTTCGGTATCACGCTGGTCCGATTTACTTCCGGAAATGGGCTGTCTGCAATGCCGCGACAAATCGCAATAGCGATTTGGACGCACAAAAAGCGCCCCGCAGGGGTGCCGAGCGCAGCGAGGAATCAACTCTTTGTTGCACGTAATCCGCCGCTTCCTGCTCCTTTTCAAACCCAACGGAGAGACAAATGCTCATAAGCTCGCGCCTTCGCTACTTTACAACCATGCTTGTTGTCATTGGGCTCGTTGGAGCTGCTGCCAAGGCAGCAATGGCCCAGAATCTACCAAGCGGTTATGCCGTCACCGACGTTATGATTCCAATGCGCGATGGGGCGCGTCTCAACACGAAAATCATCGCTCCTGAAATGCGCGAGGAGCCGCTGCCAATTATTCTAATGCGTACGCCCTACGGGGCTGAACGATCCGAAGAATACTTCGTCACCCGGCTTAAGACCCTGGCGGATGAGGGCTATATCTTTGTGTTTCAAGATATTCGCGGCAAGTTTGCCTCCGAAGGCGACTTCGTCATGCTGCGGCCAGCGCGCCAACTTGTCGACAACGGTTTAGATAGCACTGATGAAGCTACTGACACCTACGATTCGATTGAATGGCTCCTGGAGAATATTCCCGATAACAACGGCCGTGTCGGAATGATGGGCACCTCTTACGGGGCTTGGTTAACCGTCATGGCAGCGATTGATCCGCATCCGGCACTCAAGGCAGCGGTGCAGAAAGCCTCTCCTGCCGATATGTGGCTGGGGGATGATTTCTACCACAATGGCGCGTTTCGACTTGGCTATGCCTTCGAGTACGCGTACATGGTGGATGGTGCGAAGGGACTTCAGAATTTCGAGTTCGACCGCTATGACACCTACGACTGGTATCTGAGGCTCGGGCCACTTAAGAATGTGAACGAGAAGTACTTCAACGGCAAGGTTCCCGCTTGGAACGATTTCGTCGCACACCCCAACTACGATGAGTTTTGGAAACGCCAAACCATGATCCCGCAGATAAAGGCGGTGAAAGTGCCAACCCTCAGTGTTGCGGGCTGGTGGGACGCTGAAGACCTCTACGGGCCGATTCGCATTTACCGAGCGTTCGAGGAACACGATACAGATGACATGAACTACCTCGTGGCCGGACCTTGGAAACACGGCGGCTGGAATTCGCAATCGGGAGACAGTCTTGGCCGTATATCTTTTGACAGCAATACCTCCAAACACTATCGGGATAAGATCCAGGCTCCATGGTTCGCCTTCTACCTTAAGGATAAAGGACAATTCGAATTCCCGGAGGCGCAAACCTTTGAGGCGGGCAGTAACCAGTGGCGCAGCTGGGATGCATGGCCACCGAAGGAAACCTCAACTCCGACAGCCCTGTATTTCGGTGATAAGGGCAAGCTCTCTTTTGAGAAACCGACCTCAAGTGACGGTGCAGCTTTGGATCGATTTATCTCGGATCCGGCAAGCCCTGTTCCCTACCGCCACCGTCCTATTCAGGCGACTTTTTTTCCGGCAGGCACGTCGAAGTGGTCCGAATGGCTGGTCGAAGATCAGCGCTTCGTCGATGGTCGACCGGACGTTTTGAGTTGGGAAAGCGAAACACTCGCAGAAGACTTGACCATTGCGGGCGAAGTGGTGGCTCATCTGTATGCATCGACAACAGGCAGTGACGCGGATTGGATCGTCAAGCTGATCGATGTTTATCCGCAACACTATCCCGAGAACTGGGAAATGGCTGGCTACCAATTGATGGTATCTAGCGAAGTTTTCCGCGGACGATATCGGCAAAGCTTCGAAGAGCCGCGGGCGATCGAACCAAATGCGGTGCTTGATTATACCTTCAGTCTCAATACACAAAATTATACCTTCAAAAAGGGTCATCGTATTCTTGTGCAGGTACAAAGCAGCTGGTTTCCGATTATCGATCGAAATCCGCAGACCTTTGTGCCAAACATATTCGAGGCAACTGAAAGTGACTTCAAATCCGCCACTCACACAATTCATCGCTCGACGAATTTTCCATCGAGGGTGATGTTGCCGATAGTGACCAACGAGCAGCGCTAGTCTTGGAGTTGAGGTGGTGGAACCGCGCGATTAGCGCGTCGGTTCTGCACACCGATTAGTCTTTTCAGCATACAGGGCGATACTTTTCGCACGCTATCATCCGGAGCAATGGGTACGCAGCGTAGCGCCACGTTCGGGGGAAAACCAAATTTTGTCTAGAAGTTGCCAAGCGGTATTGCCAGTTCTCTTGCTTTGCTTGATGGGTGATGCCTTGGCCCGTCAAGACGCCATCACACTCGAGGACTCTGCCTCGGTTGCCGCCTGGATAGATGGTCACGTCGAATGGCAGGCTCACAGCAACATGAGTGCGTCCGGCGTCGTTGCTGTTTTGCAAGACGGGGAGCTTATCTACTCGAGAGGGTTCGGATTTCAGGACCGCGAAGAAGGCATTCCTGTTGACCCCGACTCCACGCTGTTCCGTCCCGGATCGATATCCAAATTGTTCACTTGGGTTGCGGTGATGCAGCAGGTCGAGGCTGGGAACCTGGACCTCGACACGGATGTGAATGAATACCTGAGCAATTTTCAGATCGAAGACACCTACGACGAGCCGATAACACTGCGTCACATCATGACCCACACGCCTGGGTTTGAGGATGGCGGATTGGGATACCTGGTGGTAGTTGAAGAGTCCTACACGGACACGCTGGAAGAATCGATGCGGCGCTTCCAACCGGCCCGGGTCAATCCGCCCGGGGCACATACCGCGTACTCAAACTATGCAACGGCGCTGGCTGGGCTCATCGTTCAAAACGTTTCTGGCCAGCCGTTCAACGATTACGTGCAGGAAAACATCTTCGATGTGCTGGGTATGGAGAACTCGACATTTGAGGAGCCCCTGCCCGAGCACTACGCGCGGCAGGAAGCGATTGGCTATCAGGTCGAAAGGGGCGAATTTGCCGGCAAAGACTTCGAGATTGTCGGTGCATTTGGCCCTGCAGGTGGACTGTCGTCGACATCGACGGACATAATGCGCTTCGCCCAGGCAATCATCAACGGCGGTGAGCTCGATGGGCGCCGCATTCTCAGTGAAGCAACGACTGAACAGATGCTCTCGCGAGCATTTTCCCATGACGAGCGAATGATGGGTTTGGCTCTGGGCTTTTACGAAACTGACCAAAACGGCATCAGAATCGTCGGCCACGGTGGAGACCTTTTCCATGCGCATTCGGACCTCGCGATCGATCTCGGAAACAGGATCGCTATATTCTCGAGCTTCACCGGGAACGGTGGATCTGCCGTCCGCGCGTCCATTGTGCCGGCCTTCTATGACAAGTTCTTTCCAAGAATCGAAGCGCCACCTGCGATTCCGGATGGGTTTGCTGAGCGCGCAGAAAAGTATGCTGGTATGTATCACTTCTGGCGGCAAAACTTCTCGACGATTGAGCGGGTGCGATCGTTGTCTCCGGGGATGACCGTTGCGCCGACGGACGACGGTGCCCTAACCTTGGCCTCCGGCGGCGGTGCTAAGCAATACGTTGAAATCGAGAAGAACCTGTTTCGCGAACGGGATTCAACCGTGATGTTGACGCCACGATTAAGCCCGCGCCTGATTGCATTCCAGGAAGATCAGAGCGGCGATATCCAGGGCATGGTTATTGACGGCCTGCCCTTCATGTCGCTGTATAAGTCTCCGGGCTACGCAAACACGACCTTCAATGTCGCGCTGCTGTTGTTCTCGCTCATTGTGTTTGCGGGTGTTTTGTTGCGATTGGGCTATCGATGGTCTGATATGCGCGAACTGAATCCGCGTGAAAGGGCCGCCGTCAATGCGTCAATACTCGTCGCTGTGGCTAATCTTCTGTTTGTTGGCGTTGCGATAAGTGTCGTCGCCACCTACCAAATGGAGCTTTTCATCGGGCTGCCTTTCGTGTTCAAGGCGATGTTGGTCCTACCGATCGTCGCATTCGCCGCCGGCATCTATCACGCCTACAGACTTATCGGCGTTTGGAAGGACGGGCTGTTTAACGGCGTGTGGAGCAGGGTACGGTTTAGTTTCGTAACGTTGGCCGCATTGGCCATGTGCTGGTTCTACTATTTCTGGAACATTCTGGGCTTTCAGTACCTCGCCTAGGCGATGCCCGATGCTAACAGACCTTCGCACGCCGTACCTGCACGGTTAACTGTCGTATTGGACTAACGGCGATAGTAAATGACTCGTTAGTATCACCGTGTCGAGCAATTTCCATTCTTCTGCGTGCTCGCAAAGCGTAACAGGATATTGATTGAGGGAAGTACCATGCGCAGGCTGAATCTTTTCAACAGGATCGCCGATATCGTCACACAAGTATTTGGCGACGCCCTTGCAGCCGTGACGGCTACCGCACAATCCGATGCTGCACTCGAGGAAGCAAGGGAAGCGTCGGTTCTTCGATCAACGGACTGGTCAACAAACCAGTCAGAAACATATCCACAGCACGTGCGAGGGCATTCTACTGAGATGTGCCTGGCTTCATTGAGTCGATCGGTAATAAACCAATTCCAGGTCTGATCGATTCGATGACTAACGTGACCAGCGGGATGCGCGTCAAACAAGGCAGCAACGGAGTTCTCGGCCTTAGCCTGGTTCGGCCGTGGACCTCCCGTCTCACGGTTGGAGTGCGGTTTTGATTACCTCTGAGCAATCATTCTCGCTGAGTGCGGCGATCATGGTGATTGTCGCGTTCGGCATGTGGGCCGAACGTCGTCCCTGGGGACAGCGCCTGGGTGCTCCGCTGATACTGGTCGGGATCACGCTGGCGTTAGCCAATACCGGAATTATCCCGCACTCCGACCCGCTTTATGAAACGATTGTGACCTACCTCGTTCCGGCGGCTATCCCTTTGCTTTTGCTACGTGCCGATCTCGCGGTCATTGTCTCCGAGGCGGGGCCAATGCTTATCACGTTTCTTTTCGCTGCGGCCGCCACGATCATCGGAGCAATACTCGGTGTTGTTGTTGTCGATATGGGCACTTCCGAAGCACAGCTGGTCGGGGCAGTCGTTGCAAGTTATATCGGCGGCTCTCTAAATTTTGTTGCGACTGCGGAGGCAGTCGGTATCAAGGACTCTTCCTTGTATATCGTCGGCTTATCCGCCGACGCGGTAGGCGCTGTATTTTTTCTCGCCGCGATCATGCTGCTACCCTCAGTCACATTGGTCCGAAGGATGGTCCAATCGAAGTTCAATTTCGCCGCCGGCGAGGAGACTGCCGGGAACGAAGACAACACGGTCCGCGACTTCGATATCGCACGTGCAAGCTACGGAATCGCCATCAGCCTGGTGGTTTGCGCGCTCAGCGCCTCGATAACAGAGGTATTCGAAATTGAATCGTTATACATTGTCGTCGTGACGGCGCTGTCGCTGGTGGTAGCCAACTTCGCGAAACCGCTGGTACGGCAGGTTCGTGGCGATCTCGAGATAGGCACCTTGTTCATGTATGTGTTCTTTGTCGCGATCGGAGCGGGAGCGGATGTCACAGTTGTGTTGGGAGCCGCGCTTCCGGTTCTGCTTTTCATTCTGGTAATGATCGTCGTGCATATCATCTTGATGATTGTATTTGGCCGACTGTTCAAACTGGATCTCGCAGAGATCATGGTGGCGTCGAACGCTTGCATCCTGGGGCCAGCGCCGGCGGCGGCGCTCGCCGCCAGCCGGGGCTGGCAACCACTCGTAGCGCCTGGGATACTCGTTGGAATTTTCGGCTACGCGATAGCGACGTTTATAGGCGTAACACTGACGACCATCCTCAGCGCCTGAACACTTTTTGGGTCCATTTTCATTAGCAAGATCTCGGGAATATGCCAAAGGAAACCCCATCTCATCTTGCTTGGTGAAGAGACCGACCCAGACCGTCCCAAAACGAGCCAGGGGAGAGTCGACTGGTGCAAGCAAGATCTGCTGGGTCAGGTTAGATTTTCAAAGTTGACAGTCGATCTCCATGTGCCAGACATCAGTGTGGGTGCTGCGGCAGATGCCGGTGCTGGCAGCTTGATAATTGGCGTGGCACCAATCGACGGTTCGGTTCCAGTTCGCTGGTGGGGTGTCATGCTGGAGGCAGCAATAGCGGGGATCGACATTGTCAGTGGCTTGCACACGCGTCTTGTCGGCCAGCCCGAAGTCTGGGCCTGCTCCACGGATCACAGCCGGATGGAATCGTTCGCTGTCACGACTCGACCCGTGAGACGTTGCGCGGCTGGGAACGCTACCGGCTACCGCATGTCGGTGAGGCAATCGATATGCATGAGCGGCTGGCGAGGCACACCAACCCTAGTGCCCGTTGCATCGGCATCTGCGTCAACACTTCCGGCTTGCCAGCTGCTGATCGTTTGCGCTATCTCGAAGAACTGCAGCAAGACCATCGGGTACCTGCCGTCGACCCCATGATCGACGGCAGCGGCGAAATCGCGGACCACCTGCGCGAGGCTTTTCAAACCTCACATTCCGACCTATAAGCTTCGGTATTGAGAAAGCAGCGTGAATTTCTTCCTTGCCGCGAACGGTTTCGATTGCTACCCGGCCGACTGCCGGCGCCTCTGCACAAATCCCGGTCTTTTCAGCCTAGCGCCCCCGGCTGATTGAGCGTTAGCATTGCCTCGTATTGACGCATCGAAACCGAGCGGGAGCACAATTTGAGATTCCTACCGCGTACTCTGCAGGCCTTGGGCGCGGCGGTGCTGGTGCTGGCAGTTGAGTCTGCTGCCCAAGCGGTGACACCAAAGCAACAGAGTCAGGGTATCAAACCAGCTGAGATCGACCAGGTAGTTCAACGTGCGATGAAGGAGTACAACGTACCTGGACTGGCGGTGGGGTTAATCAAGGATGGCGAGGTCATCCATGCTAGGGGCTACGGCGTTCGCGAACACGGCAAGTCAGCCCCTGTAGATGAGAAGACGCTGTTCGGTATCGCATCCACCGGAAAGTCGTTCACAGCGGCGGCAATGGCGCTATTAGTGGATGAGGGGAAAATCGCCTGGGATGACCGTGTCATCGACTATCTTCCCCAGTTCCAGATGTACGATCCCTGGGTGACACGAGAGTTTCAGATCCGCGACCTGTTGATTCACAACAGTGGGCTGGGCCTGGGGGCGGGGGACCTGATGTTGTTCCCATCGGAGAACTTTACCCGGGAGGAGATCATTCATAACCTGCGCTACCTGAAGCCTGTTACCAGTTTTCGATCGACTTTTGCTTATGACAATCTGCTCTATGTGGTGGCAGGTGAGGTCATAGCGGTGGTTTCCGGCCAGTCCTACGAAGACTTTGTGGACAAGCGCATACTTCAACCGCTTGGCATGAAACACTGCGCTGCGAATCTCATCCGAATCAAGGGCGCCCACAATGTCGCAAAACCCCACCAGGTGGTTGAAGGTGAACTAACGCTTGCGATTCCCGATGTTGAACCAGGGGTAGTGAATGTCTCTGCAGCAGCAGGTGGAATGCTCTGCAGTGTCGATAGCGCACTGAAGTGGCTTGAAATGCATCTTCGCGGCGGTCAACTTTCCGATGGATCCGTGCTGATTTCGCCTGCACAGCACCGCTATATTTTCACCCCGCATACGATAATCCCGCCGCTACCACCGGCAATGCAAGAAATGTTTGGCAGTGATTTTTCGGCCTATGGCCTGGGTTGGAATGTGCTGGAATTTTCTGGCTACAAGATGGCCCATCACGGCGGTGCAATCACCGGCATGCTCAGCCAGGTCTGGCTGATTCCAGAGCTGCAGTTGGGGCTGGTAATATACACCAACCAACAGGCGGCGGTCGCACGGCACGCTATCGGCCGACGAATCCTGGAAGCCTACACCAGTGACCAGCAGTCAGATTGGGTCGCCATTTTCAAGGACTTTCACACCGCTTATCGCGCTCAGGCACAGGCGGAAGTGCCGGATCCCGCTCAACTGAACTACACTCCAACTCGGTCGCTAACCGATTACACCGGTGAATATGTCGACCCCTGGTTTGGTCGAATCACCATCAGCAAACACGATGGCCAGCTCTACTTTGCTTCTGAGAGACAACCGCGCCTGAGCGGCGAGATGGTGCCATACCAGAATGATTTGTTTATCGCGGTCTGGGATGACCGCTCTCTGCAGGCGGATGCCTACGTCCAGTTCAGTAACGATTTCGCGGGTAAGCCGAAACGCATACTGATGCAGGCAGTCTCACCGCTGACTGATTTCAGCTTTGATTTTCACGACCTGGACTTTAGCCGTTTTGTTTCTGCACATTAAGGTGTCCGATAGGCATACAGACCCGCTTGGGTTTGCCCTTAGTATGCGCTTAGCAATGCGATCAGTCGTCTGATCATTATTATCAAGGACACAATAAAGCCATGTTAAGAGTGCTGAGAGTCTCGACCTTACTTTTTCTTTCTTGTTTCGGTGCGATCGCGGTTGCCGGCACCGCAGTTGTTGAAGACATTGGCGAGTTGGAAGCCTTCATGGATGGCACCGTCGATACGCTGATGAAGTACTACAATAGTGCTTCCGGTGTGGTGACCATCGTACAGGGCGATGAAGTGATCTTTGCCAAGGGCTACGGCTATAAGGATGTGGACGAGCGCATCGCAGTAGATCCAGCCACCACCCTGTTCCGGATCGGTTCCACCTCAAAGTTGTTTACCTGGCTGTCGGTGATGCAGCTGGTAGAGCAGGGAAAGCTGGACCTGGACACCGACGTAAATCAGTACCTGCAGAATTTCCAGATCGAGGACAGCTACGATGCGGCTGTGACCTTGCGGCATCTCCTGACCCACACTGCGGGTTTTGAAGAGGGATTTCTCGGTTACCTGATCATCAAGGATCCCGAGCGTATTCTGCCACTGTCAGAAGCGATGGACCGTTACCAGCCGGATCGTGTGAACCCCCCGGGAAAGCAGATTTCTTATTCCAACTACGCAACGGCCTTGGCGGGCTTGATTGTGGAACAAGTTTCGGGCCAGCCGTTCAACAACTATGTACAGGATAACATCTTGGACGTGCTGGGTATGAATAATTCCACTTTTCTTGAGCCATTGCCTACCGAGTTGAAGGACCAGATGGCAGGCGGATATCTGCCGGAAGCGGGTCAATACGTGGCGCATCCCTTTGAGTTCGTGGGCAGCTTCAGCCCTGCCGGCTCCATGTCATCCACAGGTACCGATATGACAAAGTTCGCGCGTGCCTTGCTCAACGGAGGCGAATACCAGGGGCAACGCTTTATTGGCGAGGACACACTGGCGGAAGCCTTCACCCAAAGCTTTAGCCATCACGAGAGTCTGGCCGGTATGGCGCTGGGATTTTATGAGACCATGCTTAACAACCAGCGTGTGGTGGGACACGGTGGTGATACCATGCTGTTCCACACCGATCTGGCCATCGACATTGAAAACGACATCGCGATCTTTACTTCATTCACGGGGGAAGGTGGTTCGAATGTGCGTTCGGCAATTGTCCCGGCCTTCTATAACCGGTACTTCCCGGTAACTGAAACACCACCGGTGCCACCATCTGACTTCAGTGAGCGAGCCGCCAGGTATGCGGGTGCCTATCAATTCTGGCGCAGTAATTTTTCGACCATTGAAAAGATACTGGCATTCCAGCCCGCAGCGGTGGTTGCCCCCATGGAAAGCGGCACGCTGATGATTGAGATGATGGGCGGCGCTAAACAGTATGTTGAAGTAGACCACAATCTATTTCGCGAGTTGAATAGTGGTTTGTCACTGGAACCCGGTATCAAACCCGCCTACATAGCTTTTCAAGAAGATGCCGGTGGTAACATCACCGGCATGGTGGCGGATGGTCTACCTTTCATGTCTATGTACAAGGTACCTGTATATGCCGACTTCAACTTGAACATGTTACTCCTGGTGATTTCGCTGTTGGTCTTTATCTCCGTGCTGGCACGCCTTTTCTATAATAGGGCTGCTTTTTCTACTCTGAGTAGAGCTGAACGCTCAGCGACGCTGGCGCCGGCATACGTGGCGGCAATTAATCTGTTGTTTATTGTGGTGGCAGTGGTGGTGATCTTCAGCTACGGCATGGAGCTTGCTAGCGGCATTCCATTAGCCTTCAAGACGATGCTAGTACTGCCGATCATCGCCGTGGTCGCAACCGCCTACTTGGCGTTCCAGACCTACTCGGTTTGGCGTGGGGAGCTGCTGGCGAGCACATGGTCTCGGGCTCGTTACACCGGGGTGACCCTGTGTGCTTTTTACATGGCCTGGTTCTACTATTTTTGGAATATTCTCGGCTTCCAGTACCGGGGCTGAGCGACCGATCCCAGCTGCTCCTCCACCGGCATAGAGAAGATACCACCATCTCGGGCACACTCGGATTCATTGCCTATTTTCGGTGGGTTGAATTCCAGTTCGACAGCCATCAATCAGCAATGAAGCCAGCACTTCCTGGCAGCTGGGTCATTCGTTGTTATAGCGTTGCTCGCCCCAGCTGTCGAAGACGGGCGAAAAAGACTTACGAGACCAGCAATGCGAGCGCTAACAGTAAGTTCTTCGCGCGCCCGCTACCGTGCGTCAGCATCCAGTATCTGAGGCTCCCCGACTGTTTTTAAGATGACCACATCCCTTTAATACTTACCATACTTACCCCACGTGGAAACCACACAAAAAACTGTATAACATCCTCGAATGGAATTCGGTGAACAAGACGTACTACTGGTCGACTCATTGTCATCGTTGGATCTCTCGTCGCCGGAGATGTTAGAGGCGCTGAAAGCCGAAGGTGTCCGGGTCACGAAATTTTCTGACACGTCGGACGAAGACTACTATGAACTCCCAGCTCTGGATCAATTCAGGAGCCCAGGGGACAATTTCTATGTCCTGAAGGTGAACAAAGACTGCGTGATTGAGGTCAATGATGTGCGAGTCGACTCATCCCTGCTCGTTAGAAACCGCGTCGGTGACATCTTGAGTTTACAGTTTGTTTCGAAGATCTCGCGTTCTGAGATTCTTGGCGACGTCACACTGGAGCAGAACCTGGGGCCGGCCATCATTTGCACAGCGGTCCCCGGGTCGCTGCTCTCCTACCGGGTTCCCAAGCAAGGAGAGAAGGCACAGTATGTGGCCGTCCATACAACTTTATCTGACTTGTTTGAGAGGCTAGGGGAAGATATCGATGCGTATCCTTCCTGGCTCCGGGAATGCGTGAAGGGCAGAAGCGCGGATCCGGTGCAACGGGTGTTGTTTTATGACTCGAGTCATCGGAACCTGATCTGGCCCTGTTTTTATCCTCCCGTTGAGGGCTCGTTGCGAAAAAAATGGCTTACAGGTAAGTTCTGGGAGTTGCTGACCGTCGGTCTGCAATCCATGAAGGAAGACGTTCATCATGAAGACGGTCGCATCCTCGAGGCATCGGCGTCCGACACGGACCTGCTCAAGCGGGCCCGGCGTGTTATCGACAGAGAGTACGCAGACCCGCCCTCGCTGGAGGAACTGGCCTCGAAACTGGGTCTGTCCCAGACCCGGCTGAAGTCGGGGTTCAAACTCATGTTCGGTAGCACCGTGATGCAGTACTGCCTGCAGAAGCGGGTGGACGCGGCAAGGCTCCTGTTGGTGGAGCCACATCTGTCGATTTCCCAGATCGCTTTCAACGTCGGGTATGAAGATCCATCCGCATTCTCCAGGGCCTATCGCCGCGTCACTGGTCAAAGTCCCCAGGAGTGGCGGCAGATGGCTCGGGGCGAGGAATCGTCATGATCGCTGTGAGAGCACCTATTCGAACGTCTTCATTATGTTCATTCCATAGGTACGAGGTCGGTTGCGAAGCGTCTGCTGCGGACCGAATTCACTCTGGTCGATGAAGAGATCGGCCCGCTCATCGGTGAGATTCTTCACGTAGAAAGAGATATTCCAGTCGTTTCGGTTGACTCCCAGCCGCAGGTTGGCCAGGTAGTAGGACCCCATTTTAACGCGACCTCCACTGTACTGACCCTGCGCGTAGGTGTTATAGGACGATGAGGTATAGGTGCCGTCGAATCGGGCGTAGCCGTCGAAGTCGGCGAATAGGTTCGGGAAGGTGTAATTCGCGGTCAGGCTGTATGTCTCCTTCGGAATCCCTGGCAGGTCTTCTCCCTTTGGGGCCAGGGTGAGGTTGTCGGGGTAGGGCACGCCAATCTCGGCCAGGCCTTCATCCACGGTCTCGTCGCTCAATTCGGCAGAGGTCAGGGCGGCAGTTGCCGCGATATCCAGGTTTTCCGTGATCCTGTAGGAAAATTCCAGCTCCAGACCGTAGATATTCGCCTCCGGACCGTTGGTGGTAAAGTTGACTCCGCTGGGATGCAGCGCACCGACACGGATATCAGTCCAGTCCATATAGTATAAGGCGCCGTTGAGAAGCATGCGGTTGTCCAGCCATTCACTGTGCAGACCCATTTCCCAGTTGGTCACCTCGTCTGAATCGAACGCGGGGGGAATATTGGGAACACCAAAGGCATCGCCCAGTGCTGCCGCCACATTGAAGCCACCGCGGCGGAAGCCCTCCGAACGCAGAAAATACATCAGAACATCATCGTTCACGTGGTAGGCGAGGCGAAATTTGGTGTAGTAATCGCTGTGATTCACACTAATGGGCGCAAGGGGATCGCTCGTGCCAGCGGGATACCCCAACACAGTGCTGACAATGTAGAACTGGTTTTCCTGTTCCACATCCAGGTAGCGGATGCCGCCGGTAGTCGATAATTTTTCGTTGAAGTGGTAGGTCAACTCCCCGAATCCTGCGATTTCGCGCTCAGTTAGCTTGATCACACGCTGGTCGGCGAGTTGGTCCCGGTCTTCGAAGCCATCGAGGTCGCCCACGCGAAAACCCAGGGCGGGATTGTCCGGATCTACCTCGGTAAGGAAAATGGAAGAATCGCTAGTGCCGTTAATATCCTGGTAGAAAGCGCCGACGACCCAATCCCAGTTACCATTTGTATTCGACACCAGGCGGATCTCTGCCACATCAAACTCGGCGTTAGTGTCCTCCAGTTGAAGAGCACTGGCGAAACCCCCGTTGGGTGGCTCCGGCAGCCCAAAGGAGGTGTTGATAAATCGGGTTGCATCGAAGCCTGCATCCCGATCCCGTTCCGTATAGGCGTAGGTGGCCGTCAGGTTCGCCCACTGCAGATCCCAGTTGAGTGTCAGGTTGGCGACTTCCCAGGTTTCTTTGAAATCTTGGTCGAGATACCGTTCTGTCTCCAACTCGTTTAGGCCCGCCTGCTCATAGGGCTCGCCACCACGCTTCACGTCCTCGCGGACATAGGAACCTGTGAGGTTGACCGTATCGCTCACCTCCCACGTCAGGGCGGCGCGGCCACCGGTGACCTTTTCGTCGTCAAAATCATCGATGCCGAGCCGAAGATCGTCAGTGAAGCCTGCATAGTCGTGCTGATAGGCAACCGCACGCAGGGCGAGCTGATCTTCGATCAGCGGCACATTGACCACGCCGTTGAGCTCGTAGTTGTCGCCACTGGACTTTGAGGTCGAGGAATAGTCCACATCAACTCGGCTATAGAGGGCCTGACTGTCGGGCTTATTGGTGACTAACCTGATGGTACCGCCCATGGCGCCCGCCCCGTACAGGGTGCCCTGGGGGCCCTTCAATACTTCAACCCGGGCAATATCGTAGATGCGGAAATTGTGTTCGATTGGGGTTTCGTCCAGGTAGCGTGACGTGGTGGAGATGGTTCCCGAGCGATCCCCTAGATTCGATCTCAAACCGCGAATGGTGTAGTCGGTGCCGGTTTTGATAAGCCCAGGCACGAGTCCCACGATGTCGTCGAGGTCAGTCGCACCGATTTCCAGCAGCTCGCTCTCGGTGATCGCCTGGATGGTGAGCGGGGTTTCCTGCAGGTTTGTGTCACGGCGTGTTGCGCTGACGATAACCTCTTCGAGAGCGAGTGCATTAACCGAATCGGAGGAGGGTTGTGCCGCGGCGAGCAGTGGAGTCAGGCCTGCGTAGGCCGATGCCACGGCGATGGCCAGGACCTTCCAGCGGCGATGCTGCGGGCCGGAGATATTGGAGGTGGTTCCAGGCTTTTCAGTTTTAAAATTGTCCATTTCTCTCCCAGTATTCTTATTTACAGAATGTTCGTGATGGGGGAAGTTCGAGTTCAGTGTATTTTCCAGGCGCTGACAGGCAGTATGCCAGACCGTCCGATTGGAGTGCAGAAACTGCGATCATTGACGTCAACCCCATAAGTCCGGCGTCAGCCCGGAAACCTTGCCCTGTTCGAAGTGCAGGGGATTCTCGCGATCAGTCGCCAGTATCAGGGGTCCATCCAGATCCACCAGATCGCAGAGCTGGGCGAGTACCAGCCCCGGCGCCATGGCAAGCGAGGTACCGGCCATGTTGCCGACCATCACGCCCAGTCCCAGGGCTTTGGCCCTGTGGGCCAGCTCCAATCCCGCAGTCAGACCGCCCACTTTGTCCAACTTGATGTTGATCATTTCGTATCGGTGCGCCGCCTGTTCAAGTTCCGACAGGTCGAGACAGGACTCGTCAGCACAGAGGGGCACCGGACTTTGGTACTCGGCCAGTTCAGCATCTGCCCCGCGTGGCAGGGGTTGCTCCACCATCGATACCCCGAGTTCCTGGACCCGGGGCGCCAGATCCACAAGCTGCCGGTATGTCCAACCCTGGTTGACGTCGATCACCAGGTCCACTTCGGGCCTGGCCCGGCGCACGGCGGCGATCTGATCGAGAGGGTCCTCGCCATTGACCTTGATCTTGATTCTCGGTGACGACAGCCTGGCCGCCGCTTCCGCCATGGCATCAGGGGCGTCGATCCCCACGGTTGCCACGGTGATGGTTTCATTGAGTGGCAGTCCCACCAGATCCCAGATGGATTTTCCGGCCCGCTTCGCCTCCAGATCCCACAGTGCAGCGTCGATGGCGTTTCTGGCGCCGCCGGAGGGCAGCAATAACAGCAGGTCGGATCTCGTTGCACCGCTCTCCAGTTCGTAGCGTATCGATTCTGCCTGAGCGTGCATGGTGTCGACTGTTTCACCGGTGTAGTAGACCCCGCCGGCCTCGCCCCGGCCCACATGTTCGCCATCGCAAATTTCGACGTACAGTGTCCTGATTTGCGACAGGGTGTAGCCGGTTATGGTCAGTGGTTTAGAAAATGGCCAGGACTCGGTTCTCAGTTGGAAGCTGTGCATGTCTCAGATTCTCTTCTCGATACACTCTTCTGATGGACCCAAAGTATCGCGAACGGCTGATGCAGGGTTATGCAGTGCCGACGTGATACTGTGCCGATACGGCAGACCCGACAGCGCGGCTTCGGAACGCGTCAGCTATGGGAATAGGTGATGAGAACCCGAAAATGTTGGCAGCCTAAGGGTAAACAAGATTGCTGCTATCCGATTGATGGCACCTCCCAGGCGCCCGTGCCACAATCGCCTCTTAAGTAACTCGAGATGCATCTTCAACGGATCGCGATACCCTACTGGAAAGTGCTTGAGCGCTGCTTTTCCAAAAAGAATATCTTTCAATACCGTGAGCCTGCGCGTCAAATGGTATGGTAATCACCCCGATATCTAGTAGGAGCCAAAAGTAGCATTTTCTCGTAACTTACGCGCAAATGTTTGCCGGAGAGTTACTGACGACGGGCTGATTAAGAGCGTCTTTTGGTGTTTGCGCACGGGATAACTCTATTACGCTACATCAAGTAGCCAGCATCACTAATATCCTCTATTTCTAATTGGCTGGATACACCCGATAGACTTGTCTTGATTTTCTAAAACGAAAAATAATACAATTTAGCGAAAATACATATAAATAGCGCGATGCTTATAACCAGAAGGTGCCGAATCGCAAGCGTTCGCCTTCGTGACACGGTATTCATCATGAGCGATCTGACACAAGCGGAGTTATCTGACACGAACCCTGGAATTGCGCTCAAAAATATTCGCTTGAAGCTCGGGCTGACTCTGGCAGATGTGAGTGAGCGATCCAGCATACCCTTGTCTACGCTATCAAAGATCGAAAATGGCAAGAGCCTGATGACTATGGATCGGATGTCCCGTATTGCCGTCGCATTAGATGTCAATATCGTAGATATCCTTTGTTTAGAGAAGAACGACAAAACGACACACGCGCCGGGACGACGCAGCGTTACGCGACTGGGAGAAGAAAATGTCTTGTTCTCTCCTCACGGCGAATACGCATACCATGCGCAAGATCTTTTGGAGAAGAGCTTTATTCCCATAGTCGCTAAGATCAAGACCAAGTCTGTGTCTGAGTTCGGAGATTACCATCGACATGATGGTGATGAATTTGTACTGGTATTACAGGGTGAACTTGCGCTGTACTCCGATACTTATGCTCCCTTAAATCTTAAGAAAGGGGAGTCGGTGTACTTCGATAGCAGGATCGGACACGCCTATGTCTCGGTGGGTTCAGAACCCTGTGAGCTTCTGATCATATGTTGCAATGATGGGAAGCCCATTACCAAAGTGACCAAGCTATCACAAAACAGCTGACACATTTTTCGGTTCCAGACAGCGTTGTTCTGCTTACATTTTGATCCCCTTAGCTGCCCGTAAAGATTGAGTGTCGTCCCTGGACTTCGTGGACCCTGATCTGCAATCGGCTGACGCTGCTCTACGGAAGATTGGCCTTGAGCAGCGCGCTTTCTCAGTCGTCCACCGCCCAGTTTGTACTGGCGATTTCAGTCTCTATCTCAGCCTTTCCGCGATACGCATGCCTGCTCTCACTGCGGTCTTGGCGGTGGCCTCAAAAACCATCGCTTGAGTACTGCGCTGTTTTCTGCTTTCCATATACGATAAATATTCTCCGTAATTTTCTTGATTTCTCTAATATGACAATTTAGGATAATTTTAAGTTTGTAGCTGGAAGCAAGAATAATGACAATCTGGAGCTCGCCCGAATTCGACGACCACGAGCACGTTAGTTTTTTCAGTGACCCCAAAACGGGTCTTAGGGTGATCGTGTCTATACATTCCTCAGTGCTTGGCCCTGCGGTGGGCGGCACTCGATTCAAGGCCTACGAGAATGATCAATTGGCGGTGGATGACGCGCTCAGGTTGTCGCGCGCCATGTCCTATAAATCAGCATTAGCAGGCATGCCGGTGGGTGGCGGAAAGGCCGTCATCATTGGTAATCCAAGCGAAACCAAAACGAGGGAACTGCTTCACGCCTATGGGCGATTTCTCAATAGGTTGGGTGATCAGTTTACCACCGGCGAGGATGTGGGCATTTTGGGAGAGGATGTTGCGACGATCAATGAGGTATGTCCCCACGTTGGTGGCATCTCCTCGGAGGGCGCAGGCGATCCATCGGTTCACACTGCCGATGGTGTGATGTATGGCTTGCAGGCCGTGCTGGAACACAGGATGCAGCGGAGCAGTTTTGACAGTGTGCATATAGCAGTAGAAGGGCTTGGTGCAGTGGGCTGGGGCGTTGCAAAGAGGCTTCATGCAGCGGGCGCGAAGCTGACGGTAAGTGACATTCGCGCAGATGTGGCAGCCAGAGCGGCTTTGGAATTTGATGCCAAGTTTGCCCCGGTTGGAGAGATACACGCCGCCGATGTGGATATTTACGCGCCGTGCGCACTGGGGGGCGTGATTACCGAGAATACCGCCAGCGAAATTCGCGCTTGCGCAGTGGCCGGTGCGGCTAACAATCAACTGGCGTCTAAGGAAGCGGGAGACGCTCTGCGTGCGAGAGATATTACTTACGCACCAGATTATGTGATGAACGCAGGCGGCGTGATAAGCGCACTGGAGGAAACCTGCAAAATCAAGAACATTAACCAGCACGCAGTGCCGCCATTATCTCAACGCCTGGCCGGTATTTATTCGCGCCTATTGGAGATATTGGAAGAGGCAAGGCGCAAGGGTGTCGGCCCGGAGGTCGTCGCGGAACATAAAGCGAGAGAGATACTGGGCAAGGCAGTTGAACCAGGCCAGCGCCAGAAAGACGTTATACAGGCCAATAAGAGAATCGGGAGTAGATCCGATGATGAAAATCAAAACTCAAAAACCCATCACCGCCACCTTGGCTCGCCTGCTAGCCCTTACGGTCACAACTGGCGGAGAATTTTAAGGGACCGCTGGCCTAGCGCAAGCGCTGGAAGCCGACCAGGGGCTTGATGACGGTGCCAGGCACCGGGCCTCGAGCAATATGCTGGGCCAGCGTTCAAGAGAGAATCGGCGCTTGCAGAGCCGGCCGCTCGCTACCTCCTCTGGTTTATTGGTGAGAAAAGAGATGAGATGAGATTTATCGAAATTTCTAAACCTATTGCTATACGAACATTCAGCACTGGTAGCGATGATGTTCTAGTGACTATAGGGAAGCCGAAGTTATTCGATTATGGAGATGACTACTATTGTCCGTATGCAATCGAGTTTCTTGGATAAAAGAAAATGAGCTACGCCGTAGGGTCCGATGCTGTTCAAGCCATACAGCTCGCGATGAAAAAAATCGGTATTGACCTTGGGTCTCTCGAAACGCCGTCCAATACCCCTGTCACTTGGGTGAGCGATGGTCCATGCGACACGGGCTTGCCGTCGGAATAGCGAATTGGAGTTAGGGAATTAAGGGGCGATAGCGGAAAGAAGGCAAAAAGGGGGACATTACTGCAGTCATCTACATCTGCACATTATCCCCACCCCATTTACACATAATGCCAATTATGTGGCGGTAGCGAACGGTGCACTGCGCAAAATTCACGCATCATGTTCACCCGCAGGGCTCGATGGGGAGGGTTTTTCGTTTATGAAATAGTAGGGACGACTATACCCAGGCCCCTCGGGTCTGTGAATGCAAAGCGACTTAATTCAGCGAGTCTGGCTGCAAGTCTTGCCGTTCGTGCACCACTGCGCGTACGTGGATGTGATCGGTCATGATCTCGTACAGGATGCGATAGTAATACAAGTGTAGCTCGCGGATATCTTCATCATCTAACTCTGGCACGACCTTGCCGATGCGCGGTACATTCGAGAGCTGCAACGTCTTATCAACATTGTCCTAGGTAACCTGCTTGGCGTGCGGTATTGAACATGATGCGTGAATTTTGCGCAGTGCACTCTCCGCGACGAGCGCGCCGCATAGTGGGCATTATGTCTCAACACTGCTGAGGCCCTCATCTCTCCAACGCCAACGAGTAAATCTCTAATCAACCGGACGGGACTCGAATCTGTCCGGTGGCCGAAGGGTCTCGAAGCCGTCGCCTGTCTGTGCGCAACACTGCCAGTGTTGCGCTCTCCCAGGTAATGACGTTCGGTCAAATGATGGACTGGCGTGACTAGCACTGCCGATAAAGCACTTGGTTAAAAGCCAACTGCTCTACCAGCTAAAAAAACAACCGCCTGGTTCGTAGCCAGGTATTCGCTTATGTGGAACCACCTGTGGGTACCATGGTACACATGGGCAGAAAAAGAAATCGGTGATAACGCTCATCGACGCTCTAAGGCCCCCATGGGCTAACGCTAGAGTGCTTGAAGGGAAAAATGAAGAGAGGGGTGGCCGCCTTCCAGCAATCACGCACAGGTGCCTGTTCTCGCGAAGAAAAATACGGTGCGAAGCTAGCGCGTGCGTCAGGGCGTTTTGTTTACAACTACTTTAGGCATTATGACCCGACGATAGGTAGGTACACACAGTCCGATCCGATTGGCCCGGAAGGTGGTTTTAACACCTACTCGTATGTTGATCAGAATCCAATCCTGAAAACAGACCCACTAGGACTGAGACCGATTCCCAGCAATCCATGGACTCAGGAGGTATGCTCAGATCAGTTGATGTTTCTACAGGGTCTTGGCGTATTAGCGGGAGCTCAGCTCGCACCCGCAGTCACAGGTGCCTTTAGAGCCACCCAGCAATTTCGATGGTTGTTTGGAGGTGTAGCTACAGAGTATGGAGTGCTTGGTGGTGGATTAAGTCTCTGGGCGAGACCTATGTAAGCGCAATGTAAAGTGCATCCTTCCGCGCCACCCTGGAAACTGCCATGCTCTTGTTTTCCCAAGCGGGGCACGCCATGGCCACCAACGCCATCACTGAACGACAGAAATACTGGCTCGATCATCTGAAGCAGGCGGCAGCTAGCGGTAAATCGCTGGTCGACTAAGACAAGGCGCACGAGCTCAAGGCCAAAGATCTGTGTGGCTGGGAGACGCGCCTAATCGAACTCGGCCATCTTCGGGGGCAGGCGCAAGAAGAGCATATTCGTATCAGTCGTTACCGGCGGTGGTTCGAGCTCATCGACACTCATCATGCCCAATGGCTATCGCTTGGAAATACATGGAGTTATTGATCGGTGCTTACCGGCTGAGGTGCTCATCGTCACCCAACAAAGCGCATGATACGCCCCGGTGCCGATGTCCGCATCCAACTATACCGCGATCAGGTCGGCATGCGCAGATCGATCATTGGCCTGGTGTTCATCGTCGAGGCTGAGAGGGCACTCGACCCGTTCAGTTCTCAAGTGTCCATCTTCTGTAATCGTCAAAGAACCCTCATCAAGATGGTTGCCTGGGAAGGTAACGGCTTTGCGCTCCCGATGAAACGTCTAGATAAATCACGCTTCCAATGGCCGAGTTCATTGCCGCTGTCTGTCGTTGAGTTGCATACCCAACAAATCGACTGGCTGCTGTCCGGCTATGATCTCACCGTGATGCAACGGCACACTCAGTTAGCGCATCACCGTGTTTCGTAGCGTATTGCCAACCTGGTTTCTGTGGCGGCAATGTATGTTGCTGTATACTATCGCTATGGCCAATTCGGCAGTTCCCACAAGCTACGATGCACTGCTGACACTGTATGAATCACAGCAGGCCCAGATGTTGCATCTGCAGGACTTTATGCAGACCTTACTGGAGCAAATTCGTCTGTCTCGGCACCAGCACTTCGGTGCCCGCAGTGAGGCTTTCAATATCGATCAGCTTTCACTGCTCAACCAGGAAAACAACTCACAGAACCCATATACCCAATGCAGGGACAGCGATCATGCTGTTCACTGATTCCCAATGCGCGCCGAGTACCTTTATTTACATGTTTGGCTGAATCGTCCTCTATGAAAGTGAAAATCAATAATCTGCGCATTCGGGAGTCACAGCCCTTGCTCAAACCAATGGAGCTTGCGGAAGCCCTGCCCGTCTCCCAGCAGGCGGCCGCTAATGTACAGCGCGCACGACTTACCATCGAAGCCATTCTCTCCGGCAGGGACCCGCGCCTGCTCGCCATCGTCGGACCCTGCTCGGTACACGACCCTGACGCGCTATTGGAGTTTGCCCGGCGTTACCAAGCGGATACCCGTGCCCTTACCGATCATATTTATCCGGTGCTTCGGGTGTATTTTGAAAAGCCGCGCAGTGTCGCAGGCTGGAAGGGTTTGATTAATGATCCGGGATTGGATAACAGCTTTCGCATTAATGACGGTCTGCAAATTGCCAGAAAGCTATTATTGGACCTCGCCGAAATGGATCTACCAGCGGCCAGCGAGTTTCTCGATACGACATTTGGGCAGTATTACGCCGAGCTGGTGAGCTTCGGCGCTATTGGTGCCCGCACGGTGGAAAGCCAAATTCATCGCGAGTTGGCATCGGGCTTGTCCATGCCGGTGGGCTTCAAGAACGCCACCAGTGGGGCGATAAACGTCGCTATAGACGCCATTCGCGCCGCCAGGAACCCACATTGGTTTCCATCTCTTACCAATCACGGCGCACCCGCTATTTTACATTCAACCGGGAATGAACATTGCTACCTGATATTGCGTGGAGGATCAGACACCGGCCCCAACTATGATGCTGATTATGTGGAAGCGGCTGCTTGTACCCTAGCGCGCGCTAATCTACAACCGTCCGTCATTGTCGATTGCAGCCACGGTAACAGTGAAAAAGACCCGGCCAGACAGGCGATTGTGATGACTTCTGTGATCGAACAACTCGCCGCAGGCAACAGCGCTATCCGCGGGATCATGCTCGAAAGCCACCTGGTGGCTGGTAGCCAACCGGTGGTGAACGGCAAAGCGGCCACCTATGGACAGAGTATTACTGATGCCTGCCTCGCGCTCGACGATACCTTGCCACTACTGAAAGAACTGGCAGACGCCCTGGCCTGAGTCGCATAATCAGACGTGGATTCAGGGAAAACCCGCTTGGGCTACCGAAGTTTGTTTGGAAAAGCATCAAGCTGGAGTAGGGGGATTCCTCTGCTTTGGCGCGTTACGGATAACGAACCCGAGTATCGCTCGCTGGATTGAGAAGCCGAACTCTGTTTACTTGGCGTCGTTCGCGTTTGCTGTCACGCTCGCTGTAATCGCGTTTGGCGCACTATTTTCCCTACCCATTTTGGTGTATCTCTTTTCGGTACCATTGGGTTTAGCAGGAGGTGCGTTCGTAGCGACTCTTAGGACAAGGAAGTAGGGTGGCGTCCACCTCTCCAACATTCAGACATGCGCGAAGGAAGGGGTACGGTCACCCGAATCATACTGTAAATAATGCAAAAGCAGTTGATCGCAACGCCTTCAAATAAATTCGGAATAGCTTGATAACGAATTGTGTGTCAGAGAAAGTTCTCACCTGGAGTAGTCTAGCAATAGTCGTTGGTGATATTTGGCCACAATCACGTACGTTAGGGTGAACAGATGTCATACGGACTGTTCACTCTGTCTTAATTCCTGATACTGGCAATAATCATGAAATTTTATCTTGTGCTATCAACCTCATGATCGTCGCATGTCGATGAGGCAGTGTGGCCGGCGCGATGCAGGCTCATGATATGCACAGGGTTCCGTGGTGCATACCAATGCACTTAGCAGATTCACCTGCTCTCTAAGGAACCCGGCAAAATTCATCTGAAGGGCTCTTTAACCAAGGGAGGAGGGCCTCGCGCAATACCAATCATCGCAGATCTTCAGCAGGAATATTGGCAAGAGTGGGGTGGTTACAATCGGAGCGGTCTGAAAGATCCATGATGCAAGCATAGAGGGGCGTGCCTATCTGCACTACTGATCGTAGCTGCGGTTACGATGTCTCCGGAGCGATTGCAGCGCCGCATGCCGGTGGGCCGGTATATGCCGCCCTCACTGATGATACAAAACAGCGTTGGGAGCAGGCGGCGAAAGTGGTCAATCAAAAGCTCGGCCATGGCGATCAGCGAGAGGATATTACCGCGACCTGTGTCGGGGCGCGCTAGGCAAACTAGCTCACCTATAAAACCGCCACACAAGACGCATAGTCCCGTGAGAACAAGCCACGGACCCCGGCGTGCGCGCTCATTTTCAATACCCATTCACAACCTACCGTAAGGCACGCAGCGCCCTCGCTGCCGCTTAAGGGGCGTGGTTGCAGGCAATAGCCACACTAAATACATGGATGTAATGAAGTGTAATGGACTTTATTCGCGTGATTGCCCACTGTTTTACGAAACAAGGTTGACGACCCTGAAGCCGCTACGCCTTCGTTTCTGACAGAGGTTAATGAAGCCATAGCACCAGACATGGCGAACAAAACGGAACGGCCAAATAGGGGGCCGATGCTCGACGGTCGAGGTTGTTTATCGAGGTGTTGTAAAGGCTGTTTCGTCGCCCCGGCCTAAACGTTGGTTTAGAAGGGACTGGCCATCAGTCTAATTGAGTCATGTATCTGGCCTGCCTAGGCTAGATCACATAAAGCGTAACGATGTATTCCTGGGGGGGAAATCATGACAGGACGTAATCACCGTCGAGCAGCAGATCGACATAATAGATCGCTTCCTTGTACGCCATTTCTCATTGTCGTTTTGCTCAGCCTGCCGCTATTCGGCCAGGCCCAGCCCAAGGCTATCGGGCCCAAGGACATAGCGCTGATTCAACAACAGACCGAGTTCACCGGTGATTGGTCCAGCACAAACCGTTTCAATCTTGATCGCTATCTGACCCTTCGTGTCACCATCCATAAACTCAAAATTCCAGAGCGCGATGGCAATGTCCATCTGTGGTTTTCCCTCAACAACGAAGCGCGTCTCGCTCAGAACGAACGCATCCAAACCGTCGTGCCAATTAAGGCGACGATGCAATCCAAAGCGGTTGTTGAGCGATTAGGGGTGCGGGAGCGGGATTTTCCCAATGGAGTCCAGGCAGTTATTCGGGGTTGGCCTGCCCAAAGAAATAATTTCAGCGGCAGTCTATTTCTGATTGACGAGATCCTGATAGAAGGTAGCGGCAAGCGCATCGCGCTGCATGCCGATAATCCCAATATGGATGAGAACCGCAGTAGTGAGGTGACCCTCGAGTAATTCCTCTTAGCACCGTTTAGCCAATCTACCCGTTAATGATGCTTAGGAGCGCGTCCATGTCACTGCTCAAGCCCGCCGTTTGTCTGCTGTTTTCCATTACTCTGGGTTGGTCACTTTCCACTCAAGCCAACACGCCACCGGCCAAGTCGACCCCTGATACCACTCCGGAGGACCCGGAAGGTTCCGAGTATTTCGGTGCGCTGGTGGGTAAAGCCTCAGTGAGTGCTGCGGGTAACGCCAGTTACATCATTCCGATCGAAGTCCCACCGGGGACACGGGGTATGGCCCCTGCGATCTCACTGAACTACAACAGCAACATGCGCAATGGCTTGTTGGGGCTAGGTTGGTTCATGAAAGCCCAACGTCTCGCATCACTCGTTGTCCGCAGACGGTCTCACAAGATGGCCAATCACACACCGTGGACTTCTCTACCGACGACCGGTTTTGTTTAGATGGCCATCGCTTGGTGTTGGAGAGTGGTACCTACGGCAGTGGTGGGGCGGAGTATCGTACCGAGACGAACAGCTTTCGCCGCGTGACGTCACACGGCACCGCGGGTACGGGCCCAAGCTATTTTGTGGTTGAGTCTAAGGGCGGCATGACCCAGTACTACGGCAATACCACCGACTCCAAGATCGAGGCGCAGGGCATGAGCACCGTACGCGTCTGGGCACTGAATCGTGTTGAGGACGCCGCAGGCAACTACTACGCCATTACCTACCATGAGGATAATGCTGAGGGTGCGTTTTACCCCACGCAGATCGATTACACGGGTAATGACTCAGCCGGCCTGTTGCCGAATGCCATGGTGGAGTTTACCTATGAGGATCGACAAGACCACGGCGTCCGTTGGGAGGGCGGAGCGAAGATAACGGACCATCCCAAGCGCCTGACTAACATCAAAACTTATGTGGACCTCGCGCTCGTTTCGGATTACGAACTGGATTATCACGACTTTGGACTCGGCAGCTGGCAGGACGGAGGTAAGGTATCTCGCCTGAGCCGAATCGTGCGGTGTGATGCCAGCGATATCTGCCAAGACTCCGTCTCTTTCGACTGGCTAGAAGGAGGCTGGCATGGTGATCTTTTTGATTACAGTGAAATCACCGTACCGGCCAACCGCAATCGTGTTGCTGGCTATGGCGCGGGGAGCAGGTTTAGGGATATCGACAAAGCACTAGAACCCCGTTGGCACGACCTCAATGGCGATGGCACGCCAGATTATGTGCTTACCGACTACGGGGTCTCTAGCCTCGCATTCCCTCGATACAGTCTGTCCGGCAACTTCGAGGTGATGCTCTCGGGCCCGACGGGTTATCAGACTGCGAACTGGAC
>JBCDFM010000007.1:0-38243 GCA_039178015.1 Pseudomonadota bacterium | reverse complement strand
TTTGGTCATCTTGCATATCGTGTAGCTGACATTTACGGGCTCTGTCAGCGCTTGATGGATAGTGGCGTAACCATACGGCGGCCACCCAGAGATGGCCGCATGGCGTTCGTGCGTTGCCCCGACGGGATTTCCATAGAGCTGCTGCAGGCAGGCGAGCCTTTGCCGCCACAGGAACCCTGGGAATCCATGAAAAACACCGGAGACTGGTAATCGGCACTGCCATAGCACCATCCCGATCTCCCTGGAGCAGCATTGCCACCCGGCTGATTGCCCTACTTACACTGTGTGCTGTTCTCATAATCGGGATCGGCATGTTTGTCGATTTTCGACTGTCTAGAGCGACCCTGCTTGAGGGCCTGCAGCGTGAATCTGACGAAACTATTCGATCTGTCATTGTCGACATGGAACAGTGGTTGGAGTCGGTGAAAAGCTCGACATTGCTGCTGGGACGCGTAATTCAACAACGAGAATACAGCGAGCCGGGCCTACAGCAGATATTGAGGGACTCCGTGGAAGTGAATCCGGATATTTTCGGCGCGACCATTGCCCTGGCCCCTGGCCAGGCATCCTCAACCCTGGGTTTTGCGCCCTACTATTTCCGGAGGGAGGGCGCTCTGCAGTACACCGACCTGGCCGGTAGCGACAACAACTACCAACAGCAGCCGTGGTTTCACGAAGTGCGGGCGGCGGGCGAACCGATCTGGGTCGAACCTTACTATGATCGTGCCGGTGGCAGAGTGCTCATGACGACCTTTGCAGTGCCCGTGTATCGCACAGACGAGCATGGAGATTCCTTTCTCTACGCTGTGGTGACCGCTGACGTAGCTCTCCGGGAATTACACGAAAATCTACAAAGACTCAGCCTAGGCCGCTACGGTTTCGGCTTCCTGTTGAGTCGCAGTGGCATCATCCTGAGCGGCAGAAATCCAGCGAACATCATGCGTCACTACGCCGATGCTATTGACGACCCCGCAGACAAAATTGCCTGGCAACAAATGATTAGTAGTGCTTTGAACGGCGAGCCAATCAATCAGCATCTGCGCTGCCTTGGCCGAGCTGGTAAGTGTGTCCTGCGGCTGGGTTTATTGCAGTCCACAGGCTGGCCGGTCGGCGTCATGTATTCAGAGGATGAAATGACCGCGCCACTGCGCAACTTTCAGCTCAAGACGGCTTTAATAGGGGCCTCTACCCTGCTGATGATGGCTATCGCTGTCATTATCGTCAGTCGCCGACTTACCCGGCCCTTGGGGGCACTAGCCGCGGCCAGTGATCGAATTGCGCAGGGCGATTTGGATGCTCCTCTGCCAGATGCTGCGGGCAAGGATGAAGTTGCACAGCTAGTCCACTCCTTTAGCGCCATGAAAACCGATCTTAAGACCTACATAGGGGATCTCGAACAGGCCACCGCCAGACGCAGTAGACTAGAGGGCGAGTTGGACGCGGCCAAGAGTATTCAAATGGCCATGCTGCCGGCTCCCGGCCTGGCCATGCAGTCCGGCGAGACCTATCAAGTCTGGGCCAGGGTTGCCCCTGCGCTCGCAGTTGGTGGCGATCTTTACTATTACCTGGAACGTGATGGCGTCCTTTTTCTGGCAGTTGGCGACGTGTCCGACAAAGGCGTACCCGCTGCACTGTTCATGGCGCGCGCGATCAGTCTCATACAGCAACTTGCCGCCACCAGCGTCAACCTCCCATTGGCGATGGCTACACTCAACAACGCACTGGCCAAGGGTAACGATAACTGCATGTTCGTTACCTTATTTCTGGGCATGCTGGATCTGGGCAATCTGGAGCTGCGCTTTGCCAGTGCAGGTCACACCCCACCGAGTCTCATCAGAGGGGGCAGCGCGCAATCGATTTCACAACAGCAGGGCCCAGCCATGGGATTAGCACCGGACCTGGAATTTCCCGTCAACACCCTGACCTTACGCACGGGAGACAGACTGGCGGTTTTCACTGACGGAATCAACGAAGCCTTCAATGAAGCAAACGACATGTTTGGTATCCCACGTTGTAACCAAGTGCTGGGTGCAAGCCATACCAACACAGTCGCAGCCGCAGGTGATTTACTGTTTAACGAGCTGACAGGATTTGCAGGCACCAGGCCACAGTCTGACGATATCTGCCTGCTTCTGCTGGACATTGCTGCCAGCGAAACAATTCGTTCTCACCATGCCTTCAGTCTGGGTCCTCGCTTGTCAGCCCGGGTTGAACAGTGGTTGAACACCATTCTAGAACCACTGCCACTGGCTCATGATGATCGAAGCAACCTACTGCTAGTAACCGAAGAGTTGGTGACAAACGTTGAAAAATACGCCGGATTGCAGACACCAGACTCGGTGGTTGTCAGGGTGAGAGTTAACGCCTCACAAGTGGACATAGAAGTGCGGGACGCCGGCGAGGCTTTCAACCCCCTAGTTCAGTCAGATCGAGCCGAGCTGGGCGCGCGTATCGAAGATGCAGAGGTCGGCGGACTGGGAGTGCACTTGATTACAGCGCTCACGGATGCACAAACCTACCGTCGCGAGGACGGGTGGAATATACTGCGGGTCACGAAACTGTTAAGCAAGTTTCCCCAATAAGCCAATCTTGCCAGCGATCGAACGGATCGAGAGAAGGTAACAATGGAACTGAAAACGACGGTCTCCGTCGATGAGCACAACTCCGTCGCGCGAATAGCACTTATTGGTGCACTGAATACTGATACTGCCCCCGATTTCGAGAGACGCATGGAGGAAATCATGGGTGGTGGACACGAGCTGACCGTGTTGGATATGAAGGATCTGGACTACATAAGTTCTGCCGGTCTACGCGTTATCTTCAAAGCAGCTAAAGAGACTAATGCGGCGGGGCGACGCATCGCCGCCGCCAACCGCAAACCGCATATCGATAAAGTGTTTGAAATCCTCAAGGCGTTGCCGGATATGACCGTGTTCGCCAATGACCAGGAATTAGATGATTATCTGGATGCGATGCAGCAGGCAGCCCGGGAATAACAACTGCAGTATTGGCCGCCAGCGCAGCCATGCCAAAAAAAACCGTCTTTCCTAGCAACCTAGCGAACTAGTCTTCACGCAGGAAATTCCAAATCCAGCGGGCAACACGCTCACGCTCTGGTGGGGTTGCCAGCGAAGAAACCCCTTTCTCATAGGTTTCCTCGCCAATCAGCTCGCGACGAAGATCCATAATTTTTCGAGAGTACGCGGGGACAAATTCCGGATGTCCCTGGAACGTAAGAATATGATTACCCACCTGACAAACAGCGTTCTCACAAAAATCGCTGCCCGCCAGCACCTTGGCGCCCTCGGCGGTTGCCAACACCTGATCTTGATGGCTCACCAGAATATCGAAGTCCATTTTGCCCTGATCATGCCAGCCGGGCGCTTCATCGAACTGATAGGTATGCAGGCCAACACCCCAGCCCTTGGGCGACTTTTGCGTCTCGCCGCCCAATGCCTGGGCGACCATTTGATGCCCGAAGCAAATACCGATGAGCTTTTTGCGACGCCTGTCCAGCTCTCGCACAAACTCAGCAAGCTTCGCTATCCAGGGCTTATCTTCATAAACACTGGATTTGCTGCCCGTCATCAGATACGCATCCACCTCGTCAATTGCAGCCGGATAGTGCTCATGTTCCACATCGTAGACAGCAAACGAGAGCGTTGGCTCCACACTCTGAAGTAAATCGATGAACATATCGGAGTATTCGCCAAAGCGGGACACCCACTCGGGGCGGACCTCATCGGTTTTCAGTATGCCGATTTTCATATGCGATCGATTTTCTTCCCGTTAACAGCGGCTCAGCCCTGGCGACCCGACATGATAGGCGCGCTTTGAGCCACTGTATACAGCTCGTAACAGCTAACGCGCGGGTCCAACCCGAATCCCCATAGGCTAAGTCATCAAAACTACACAAATCCGTCATATCAACGCCACAAACATAGATCATCCTCGCAGCCATGGAAATGCTGGCACGACTGCACGCCGCTGACAGGCAGCTATTTACGCGCATTTTCCGACAGAGTGAGCGCAAGGCGATAATCCCCCTCGCCCGGGCGCTGTCTCGCTCCGGAGATGGCTATCTGTATGCACTCATTCCGCTGACACTGTGGGCATTGAATATCCCAAAATCGGGTCTTCTTGTGATTGCTCTCGCCCTAGGCTTTACTCTCGAACGCATTCTGTATGGTATCCTGAAGCGTACCTTGAAGCGGCGACGCCCCGCCAACGCCATACCAGGCTTCAACAGCCTTATCATTGCTTCGGACAAGTTTAGCTTCCCTTCCGGACACGCCTCTGGGGCGTTCTTGTTCGCCACCAGTATGACCTTCACATTCGGCGCACCCTTGCTGGCCATTTACCTTTGGGCAAGCGGTGTCGCACTCTCTCGAGTGCTGCTGGGCGTGCATTTCCCGGGCGATATTGTCGCGGGTTCTTTCTTGGGAGCCAGTATCGGCTTAATCTGCATCGCGCTTCTAGGTAGCGCTTGGTAAAGTCTCGAGCGCTTTTGAAACCCCACGGCGCCGACCCAACGCTGATACATGTGAAGACGATCAGTCGAAAACGTCTTTCTACCACCCACTTGGGTGCGCCGCGGAGATAGGGTACTGTGTGCCCCGTTACTGCGAACAGGGCCACCTGCTTTAGATGTTTTTCCGTTTGCTGCCTTTGTTTTTGCTGTGCATGGTACACGGCGGAACTTCCCATGCCTTTTCGGGAAGCGCGCACTGCAAGAGCTGTCACGTCGAAGAGTATGAAAACTGGCGAGGTTCGCATCACGATCTCGCCATGCAGTTACCAGACAACGAAACTGTCTTGGGCGACTTCGACGACGCCACATTCACTTACGGTGAAATTACCACGCGTTTTTATAAGCAAAACGGCAAGTTCTGGGTTGAAACAGATGGCGAGGACGGGACGCTGCAGAACTTTCCTGTGGAATATGTATTCGGCGTTTATCCACTCCAGCAGTATTTGTTGCCACTTTCCCGCGGTCGATTGCAAGCGCTCACAATTGCCTGGGATTCAAGACCTGAGAGCGAAGGCGGCCAGCGCTGGTATCATATTTACCCGGACGAGGTGATCACCAGCGGGGATCCGTTGCATTGGACCGGGCCCTATATGAACTGGAATACTCGCTGCGCCGAATGCCACAGTACCGAGCTGGTTAAAAATTACGACCTCGCCACACGCAGTTTTGCAACCACCTTCGAGGAGGTCAACGTTGGATGCGAAGCCTGCCACGGGCCCGGCGACAAGCATATTCAGCTCGCGACAAAGGGAAAACTTGATGGCGCAGAACGCGGTGGCTTTCACACCGACTTCGCCCATCGCGGCCAGTGGCAGTTCGCGGAAGGTGAAGCCATCGCAAAACGCATGGAACCACTGACTTCACGCGCCCAGGTCGATAACTGCGGCCGTTGCCACGCCCGGCGCGGTACTCTAGGAGATTATCACTACGGTCAGGATCTGCTGGCTACCCACAGGGTCGCGTTACCTACACCGCCGCTGTATCACTACGACGGACAGGTGTTGGACGAAAACTACGTATACGGCTCCTTCTTACAAAGCAAGATGCATCAGGCCGGAGTAGTCTGCAGCAACTGCCATGAACCACACAGTTTGGAATTACGCGCTCCCGGGAATGCAATTTGTGCACAGTGCCACCGCGCAGACGTTTTTGATACACCAAAACACCACCACCACAAAGTCGATTCTGACGGCGCTTTATGCGCCAATTGCCATATGCCCGAGACCGTGTACATGGGAGTGGACGCCCGGCGCGACCACAGCATGCGTGTGCCCAGACCGGATCTCTCAGTCGTGCTCGGTACGCCCAACGCCTGCAACATGTGCCACGGCGATCAAAACGCGCAATGGGCTATGGATAGCCTGCGCAAATGGGGTATCGACTTTCGCGATACCAGCAACCATCAAGCGCGCACTTTTGCGCGTTTCGATTTAGGTGATCGCAGTGTCGTACCGTTAATTGCGGAATTGGCGAACGACACCCAGGCGGCACCCATTTGGCGAGCCACCGCGCTAGAAAGCCTGGGACAGGCTGGTGGCAGGGCAGCGCTGCAGGCAGTTACCTCAGTATTATACGACGACGACCCCATCATCCGTGCCAGCGCCGTTAGAGCCTTGGAGTTTCTACCATTACACCAGCGTTATCAGCTGCTGCAGGCACTGATGGAAGATGAGGTTGCGACAGTGCGAATGAATGTGGCTACCTCTCTTGCCGGGGTACCCCTGGATAGAGTCAGTCCCGAGCAGGCAGCGGCGCTGCGATCTCTATTTGATTGGTATGAAGATCTGCAAGCGCTGCATACCGACATGCCAGAGACACACATTCAGCTCGGTCTGTTTCGCAGTGCGCGAGGCGACTTCCCTGCCGCTGAAAAAGCATACCGTGAGGCGATCTATCTGAATCCACAGCTGGTCCCAGCCTACCTCAATTTAGCGGACCAGCTTCGCGCTGTGCAAAGAGACGAAGAGGCGCGAAAACTGTTGCTCACTGTCTTGGAGTTCGCACCGGGCCACGGCCCAACCCTGCACGCACTAGGGTTGCTGGAGACGCGTAGCGGAGACCAGGAAAAAGCGTTGTCCTACCTGCAACAGGCGGCCGCGGTGGAGGCCGTGGGCACTCGCCATCGATTTGTTTATGCGATTGCATTACATGATTTAGGCAAACCAGAGCAAGCCATCAGGCAGCTGCAGTCTCTGTTACGCGTGGTGCCACGTAATGAGGATGTGCTGCTAGCGCTGACCAACTACTCGGCAGAACTTGGCGAGCGCGGCCAGGCGCTTGGCTACGCAAACCAGCTTCTCACCATTGCTCCAAACAACCCGAGCTATCAGCAGCTCCAACAGCAGTTGCGTCAGTGAGGTAGAAGGCCTATCTAGTACGCAGGCCGTTACGCGACCACTTCTGCCAAGTCACCTTTTTTCTCCAACCAGGACTTACGATCGCCAGCGCGCTTTTTCGCCAACAGCATATCCAGCATCTGATTGGTGCCATCACCTGCATCAAGGGCCAATCGAACCAGCCGCCGCGTGTCTGGCGCCATGGTAGTCTCGCGAAGCTGCATCGGGTTCATTTCGCCCAACCCCTTGAAGCGCTGCACATTCACCTTGCCGCGCTTCTTTTCCGCCTCTATGCGGTCCAACACACCCTGCTTCTCACTTTCATCCAGCGCATAGTAGACGTCTTTGCCGACATCGATCCGATATAGGGGTGGCATGGCAACATAGACATGCCCGGCGGCTACCACTGGCCGAAAATGGCGCACCATCAGTGCACAAATCAGCGTTGCGATGTGCAGGCCGTCCGAATCGGCATCCGCCAGAATGCAGATTTTGTGGTAGCGCAACCCGCTGAGATCATCACTGGCTGGGTCTACGCCCATCGCAACAGAAATATTATTCACTTCCTGAGAGGCCAGAATTTCTTGCGAGTCCACCTCCCAGGTATTCAGAATTTTTCCGCGTAGCGGCAATATCGCCTGAAATTCACGATCCCTCGCTTGTTTGGCGGAGCCGCCAGCGGAATCACCTTCCACCAGAAACAACTCGCTCATGCTGGGATCCTCACCAGAGCAGTCCGCCAGCTTGCCGGGCAGCGCTGGCCCGGAGGCGACTCGCTTTCGTACGACTTTCTTTGCCGAACGCAATCTCGCCTGGGCGCTGCTAATGAATTGATCGGCCAGCTTCTCCGCTTCCTCGGTGTGCTGATTCAACCAGAGACTGAAAGCATCTTTGGCGACACCGGATACGAAGGCGGCGGCTTCTCTGGAGGACAAACGCTCCTTTGTCTGACCGGAGAACTGCGGATCTTCTAACTTGGACGAAAGCACATAACAACATCGATCCCATATATCATCGGGAGCAAGCTTAATACCGCGAGGCAGCAAACTGCGCAGCTCACAGAACTCACGCATTGCTTCCAGCAAACCGGTGCGTAGACCATTCACGTGGGTCCCACCCTGGGGTGTTGGAATTAGGTTTACATAGGATTCAGCGGTAATTTCACCGCCCTCGGGTAGCCACTGCACCGCCCAGTCTACGCCCTCATTGGTACCGCTAAAACTGCCGACAAAAGGCTCTTCGGGAATCACCGGAAAATCGATAGTCGCATCTGCCAAATAGTCAGTGAGGCCATCCTCGTAGTACCACTCATCCGTGTCTCCGGACTTTTCTTCAGTAAACTTAACGCGCAGACCGGGACATAAGACTGCTTTAGCACGCAATATATGTCGCAGACGCGGCACAGAAAAGTTAATGGAATCAAAGTATTGAGGATCTGGTTGAAAGGTCAGCGCAGTACCGGTGTTGCGTTTGCCGCAGGTATCCACAACCTTCAGGTCGCTGACCTTTTCTCCACCGGCAAATTCCATTCGGTAGACCTTGGAGTCTCGCCGGATCAGGACGCTTAATGAGCTGGACAGGGCGTTGACCACGGATACCCCCACACCGTGTAGCCCGCCGCTAAACTGATAGTTTTTGCTGGAAAACTTCCCTCCCGCGTGCAGTGTACACAGAATAACCTCTACACCTGGCTTGCCCTGTTCGGGATGCACATCTACCGGCATGCCGCGACCATCATCGAGTACCGTAACGGCACCGTTGCGATGCAGCGTAACTTCGATCTTACTAGCGTGACCTGCAAGCGCCTCGTCGACGCTATTGTCGATCACCTCCTGTGCCAGATGGTTGGGACGGGCAGTATCAGTGTACATACCCGGGCGCTTGCGCACCGGTTCCAGACCGGTGAGGACTTCGATATCTTCTGCGGTGTAATTACTCATTAATAGGATTATCAGCCAGCTAAGAGTGTGCGAATAAGATGGACGCCGTATTGTACCGAGGCGTTGCCTGAGAGGCGATGACTGCTCTGCCTAAAGATACCCTTGGGAGTCCAGGTCGACGTTGAAGTGGACCCCCGTTACCCGTGAGACCCCGGTCTGCAAGTCACCATCAGCCCCCAAATCCAGCCATCGATAGCCAGGGGCCAGAGAGTCGGCTTTAAAACGGGTGCTGTTAGGCGCAAATTGAACACACGTTGACGGCGATGCCAGCAATCGGATACCGCCGCGGATTCGATCCACCTCCTGGTGAACATGGCCCCACAATACCGCTTTAACCGCGGGGTATTGCTGCAGGATGTCAAAAAAGGCGTCAGCATCGCTGACAACCTGTTCATCTAGCCAGTCGCAACCTATCTCAATCGGATGGTGATGCAGACAAACAAGTGCGAATAGACCCTGCTCTGCGCCTGATTCCAGCACTCTCTGAAGGCGAGCCAGCTCAGTCGAGCCCAGCTCTCCTCGCACCTCACCCTGAAGTTGCGAATCGAGCATAATAATCTGCCAGTTCGCGATGCGAATCTCTCCGCACATCCGTGCTTCAGTGTCTTCGATCGCAAGCATATTTGTTGATTCGTCGTGATTACCCGGCAGCCAGTAGTAGTGCTCTCCCAGCTGAGAAAAATAGCCGTGGGCGCGATGATATGCCTCAATCGCACCCTGATCAGACAAATCACCAGTGCCCAGGACAAGGTCAATCTCGGAGCGTTCGTGCCTAACCAGATCGACGACTGCCTGCAGTGAGTGATCGGTATCCATGCCCAACAGCGTACCCCCGTGGGTGGCGCACAGATGAGTGTCGGTGATTTGAATGACTCTGACGGGGCCGCCGTCGTGGGGCAAGGTCAGACATTGGGGTCGATGGCTGAGCATGACAACGGGAAAACGTATCGGCTGCCTTAGAGCCGACCCCTCTCCATCTCCGTTCCCAGTTTAGCGTGACCATTCTGAAGGCAGTGTTCCAGCCAATCTGCGAGAAAACGATTTTGCTGCGATTTTTCGTCCTGCTGGTACATTTTCTCGTTGGGGTATCGATAGCGGGCGTTTACGCTGCGATGGGACTGAAACATGCCCACTTCCAGCATCGCCGCATCATGATAGGCACGTACCTGTATTTTTAGTTTGCCTAGCCAGGTATCGCCCGCGTGTTGCTGTTGTAGTACAAAAATAGTGGTGTACCGACAGCGTTCTATCACATCCACGCAAACCTGTGCCTGCGCAACGAAAAACTCTTTGCGATTGCTGGTTTCATAATCTGGAAACAGGCGCAGCAGGCGCGCATAATTTGCCTCGCAAAGCGCATGCATCTCTGCCAGGTCCATCTTGAAAGATCGTTTCGTTATTCGTTGAGACGCCATTCGTAGATCGCTACCTTTTTCCTCTAATTGACTACCCATTGCCCAAACCCGACCGGGAACCGCGACAGGTTCCTTGAGTGTATCACCTGAGAATACACAGTCGACGCTCAATTCACCCGATACCGGCATTAAATGCACGCGGCAACACAAACTGCTACTATCGTCACCGTTTTTACCGACATGTTTTCCAGGGAACATCCATGAAAAGATTGGTCGCTGCACTTCTCGCTTTGGTGCTGGTATGGGGAGCGACCCTCCTCAGGGCGGAATCGCTAGCGGATATTTACGAGCTTGCTCTGCAAAACGACGCACAGCTGAAAGCAGAACAGGCTGAGTACCTTGCCGCAACAGAAACTGAAGCTCTTAGTAGAGCCCCCTTGCTGCCCCAGGTTAGTACCTCCTACTCCTACACGGACTCTGAAACAGACACCAAGGCTGAGAGCCGGGACTTCAACGAGCCCAATTTTCCCATCGTTCAGACCAAATCCAATCGCGATACTGACACCGATGGTTATTCCGTGTCGCTGAATCAGGCGATTTTTGATCTTCCAGCCTGGTTCAGTTTCCAATCCGGCAAAGAGATCAGTAAACAAGCGGAGGCGACATTTGCAGGCAATCAACAAAACCTGATCGTGCGCGTGGTAGAGGCCTATCTGAATGTACTGCGCGCCCAAGACAATCTCGCCGCCTCTAAGGCGCAGGAGCGTGCATTCGAACGACAGCTGGAGCAGAGCCAACAGCGCTTCGAAGTGGGCCTGATTGCGATCACCGATGTATTTGAAGCGCAGGCAGCATTCGACCTGTCGCGGGTTAATCGCATTGTGGATGAAAATAACGTCTCGGTCGCGCTAGAACAGCTTTCAGTTCTTACTGGCCAGTTCCCGGGTACACTGAATGTCCTCAAAGAGGATATGGAGCTCAAGCTCCCAGACCCCCTGGACCGGGCCGCCTGGGTAGATTTCGCGCTAGGTAGCAATTTTTCGCTGCAGGCTGCAAGACATCAGGAAGAAGCCGCGAGGCAAATCGCAAAGGCAGATAGGTTGGAGCATGCACCGAAGGTCAGCGGAGGCTACGAATACTCTGACTTTGACACCGACGGCAGCCTGCGAGTTCGGCCCTCCACAGGAACGGAGACTCCGCCCAATTCAACGGTAGAGCAGAGCGCCTGGACAATTCGGGTCGATTTGCCACTGTACAGTGGAGGCGCTATTAGCGCGCAGCGACGCCAGTCAGCACAGGAGTACAACGCTGCGAGGGAAAACCTGATCAACCTTACACGCAATACCGTAACCAATACGCGATCATTACATATGACCGTGATCAGCGACGTATCAAGAGTTGAGGCTCGCAAAAAAAGCATCATTTCATCTCAAAGCGCGCTCGATGCCACTCAGGCGGGCTATGAGGTGGGCACCCGTAACGTGGTTGACGTACTGAACGCTCAAAATACCTTGTTTGTCGCGCAACGCGACTATTCTAACAGTCGCTACGATTACATTATCAATATGATGAGACTGAAAGAACAAGCGGGCCTGCTCAGTCCGGAAGATGTCTACCGTCTCGACACCTACTTAATAACAGCGCCGCCACCCAATGCCAGCGGCACAGCAACCCCGGGTGCAACGGCCAAATAGTATGCTCGATCCGGCGGCCATCTTTAGCGGCTCCAGGGCTCGGACACCGCTTGTTCAGGGATAGTGCAGCAGGCTCTCAATCAGTCGCATAACCTTCTCGGTAGTGCCCCGATTGCGGCTGATGAGGTCCAGCGCGGACGCCCCCATGCGGGCACGGCGCGGCTCGTCGTTAAGTAGTTCGATCATCTGGTCGGCCAACTCGCTGGCATTCGAAAGGCGCATCAGCGCACCTGTCGACTCCAGCTGGTGACTGATGTCCGCGAAATTTTGCATGTCCGGACCTGCCAGGGCAGGTACCCCCCAAACCGCGGCTTCAAGCGGATTGTGGCCTCCGTGGCCATAGAATGAGCCACCGATTACTGCGACGGTGGCAATACCGAGTAGACACGGCAATTCACCTATTGTATCGGCCAGCAGTATATCCGTATCCGGCTCCAGTTCTGCTGTAATAGTGCGTCGCGCGGTCTGCCATGGGGTCTGCCGACAAAGCCTGTACACTGCTTCAAATCGCTCCGGATGCCGCGGTGCCAATATCAACAAACTGTCCTGCAGCGATGCTTTAATGACATTAAATGACTCTAAAATTAGTGACTCTTCGCGATAGTGAGTGCTTGCTGCAACCACTACCGCACGCGTTCTGGTTAATGCAGTTGCGGAGCTGTCTATTGCTAAAGACTGTCGCATCAGCCTTACTAGTTGTAGCGCTTCATCACCGAG
Source organism: Pseudomonadota bacterium (assembly GCA_039178015.1). Classification (GTDB taxonomy): domain Bacteria; phylum Pseudomonadota; class Gammaproteobacteria; order Pseudomonadales; family Halieaceae; genus JARRPM01. Next base: position 25,670 of record JBCDFM010000007.1, on the reverse strand, counting down.
TCGAATATCGAATTTCAGACTCCCCGTGACCGCAATCCTAGCTGTCGGCAAACCCAGAGTAAGCAAGCGCTCACCGTCATCCGCCGTCTGACAGGCTGCGATATCTAGCTGTTTGAGTAGCATCTTCGTGAAGCTGGGAAAACGCGCATAACCGCGCGCAGACCGCTCAGACATGCGACCGTTAATTAACGCAATTCGGCAACCTTGTGCACGACTGAGGCACAACATATTGGGCCACAGTTCTGTTTCCATGATCAGCAGCAGGTAGGGACGAGTTCGGTGCAAAAATCGCGAAATGGCGTCTGGTAGATCCCAGGGCAGATACACGTGAAAAATCTTGTCGCCTAACAGCTCAGTGACCCGTGCAGATCCCGTTGGTGTAGTGGTGGTCACAACCAGGGGTTGTTCCGGATGCTCTTGTAGCAGCGCACGTAATAAGGGTAGCGCAGCCTGGACTTCGCCCAGCGACACCGCATGCACCCAGATTGCCGGTTTATCTCGTTGCGACCGCGCTGGAAACAGACCAAAGCGCTCGGCCAACCGCTGTCGATAGGCTGGCATGCGCCGGGAACGCCATAACATACGCACTAGCAGTACCGGCAGCAGGCAATAGTATGCAGCGCTGTAGAGGTGGCGCATCAGAGTCTCAAAGTAGTGGTGCTAACGGGCAGCATAGCCTCAGGAACAGGCTTGAGCCACTGCAAGGCGGACGGTCAGAAACAAGTTACACTAAGCTTTTTGCGAATGAGCCCCTCATTGTCCAGTCAAACCCGATACATCGACATCGCAATCGTCGGCGGCGGAGTTGCCGGACTGTGGACACTGAACCAGCTACGCAGCCTGGGTTACAGTGCGGCACTCTTTGAGCATAACGCCTTAGGCAGCTCACAGACCATTGCCTCTCAGGGCATGATACACGGTGGTGTTAAATACGCACTTTCTGGTATCTGGGGAGGTAGCTCTGAGTCGATCGCGGCCATGCCAGAAATCTGGCGCCAGTGTCTGGCAGGGCGCGGTGTCATCGACTTGCGAGCCACACATGTACTCAGCAAGGATCTGGTGTTTTGGTCGACCGAATTCGTGGGCTCCAGACTGTCCACACTGCTTGCCAGCAAATTGTTACAGGGACGCATCCGCAAGCTATCCGCAGCGGACTACCCAACACCCCTGCAGTCACCGCATTTCGTTGGTCAGGTGTACAGCATGTCGGACCCGGTGCTGGATATACCTTCTCTGCTGTCTAATTTGAGAGCTCATGCCATCGAAGCGATATTTACAATTGATTGGAACACGGCATCCCTAGCCAAAATCGACAGACAGGTGCACCTGGAAATTGCGAATAGCACCATCGTGCCACAGCGGCTACTGCTCACTGCCGGCGAAGGCAATCAAGCATTGCTTGCCAGGCTGGGTAGCGCCGTCCCCCGTATGCAGCGACGGCCCTTACAGCAGGTTATGATCAAGCACGAGTACAGGGGGCTTCTATACGGGCACTGCATAGGAGCTGGCAGTGTCCCGCGACTATCCATAAGCTCCCATGTTGACCACAGCGACAACCCTATTTGGTACCTGGGTGGCGAGTTAGCCAGCGCTTCTGGCGACGAGTCTGCGACCACTCTGATCGAGCGAGCGAGGCGCGAAATCCAGGAGACCTTTCCCTGGATTAACTTTGGTCGTAGCGAATGGGCAACCGTAAAAATTGATCGGGCAGAACCGGCGCAGACAGGATTCAAGCGCCCGGAGCAGGCATACGTTGCAGCAATCGACGGCGTGGACAATGGCCTTGTAGCCTGGCCGACCAAACTGTCACTGACACCGGCACTCGCCAACGACATCTGTGACCGCTTGACCAGGGATGGTATTTTCCCCAAATACCCCCAACCGCTGTCGCCACTACAGCAACTGCCCAAACCATCTATTGCCACTCCCTGTTGGGATGCGAAGCGAAAATGGACTGGTTAAGGTCCCTGGGTAGCACCGGCCTGCGGGTGAGCGCTTTGGGGCTTGGAACAGTTAAACTAGGGCGCAACACCGATGTGCACTATCCTGAGCCTTTCCAATTACCCGACCATCGCAGCGCGAGAAATTTACTCGCAAGAGCGACAGAGCTGGGTATCAATCTGATAGACACGGCGCCGGCCTACGGTAGCAGCGAAGAGAGGCTGGGAGACCTACTATCCGGGCAGCGCAAGCGGTGGGTGCTAGCAACAAAGGTGGGAGAAGAGTATGTCGCTGGTGCATCCTACTTTGATTTTTCTGCCAGGCAGGCGAGGCTTTCAGTTGAGCGCAGCCTACGGCGGCTGCGAACCGATGTAATTGATATTGTATTGGTTCACTCCAACGGCAATGATCTCGGCATCATTGAGCACACTGGCGTGCTAGAAGAGCTGCAGAGACTCAAAGAACAGGCAAAGATCAGAGCCTTTGGCATGTCAACCAAAACCATTACAGGCGGCCTTGCAGCCGCCGACTGCTGCGACATTCTGATGCTGACCTATAACTTGTCTGATCAGTCGCAGCTAACGGTGATGGAGGCTTGCGAGCGGACTGGGTGCGGCGTGTTAGTCAAGAAACCATTCGCGAGCGGGCACCTCGCGGTACCCGCTTGTACAGCGCCCGCGGGTGCCGAAAAAAGCTTGGAACTAGCGTTGAAGCACACCAGCACGGGCACCGTAGTGATCGGCACCGTAAACACGATGCATCTTGAAGCAAATGTGGGTGCCGCCAAAGCGATCCTGGCCGGAGCAGCACCACTTCAATAGCATGCCAGACCTTATCCTGGCCTAGTAATCAAAAAAGCGAATGCTGAAAGGATACGACCAGAGCTCATTTTGGTTCGCCTTCATGGCACCCACAATAGAAAAGATAATCGTCAAGAACGCAACCAGAGCAAGGCCGATATAGCCAATATAGATAAATACGAGTACTGCAGAAATGAAGGAATAAATTATCGCGCTGAGAATCCAGTTGAGAACGACTCTGCCATGTTGGTCAATCTGCTTGCTATTGTCCTTATTGACCACCCACATTAATACCGGCACTACTAGGCCCAGCCCAAAGGAGACAAAGCTCAATAACTGGCTGAGATGCAACACCGTGCAATATGTGTGTGCCGGCATGCCCCAAAACTCTTTTTCAAGACTCATCAGTGTTTGCTCCTCGCGCTCGTTATGCCAACCGATTTCAACCCTTCGCTGATCATGTCAGTAACACATTACTATCAACAATGCCCGCATCCATCACTGCGTACGATCACATGGCGTCGTAAGCATTGTGTATGCTAGAGACAAAGAGCTCAATTTTTTAAAACATCTCATCGAAGCAGATGCAACCTCAATTATCCGGACTCTCCGAATCTAGCATTGCCTGGCTTGCAGACAGCTCCTGCAAAACCGAGATCGCCAAGTCCGCTAGTTCTGTCTGGACAAATATGTGATCGTGATGGTATCCGGCAATCATATTGGTTGCCACGCCATGCGCCGCCAGCCTAGGCGCAACCGTTGCGGTCAGTCCAACCGCTTCCAGGCTGGAATACGCGCCAAGTGAAATGCACGCAAACACGCCGGCGTAAGTCAGTTTGTTTTCATCTGCTATCGCTTTACGAACAATTAATGAAAGGCCCTCATCCTCCATGATGCTCGCCATCGGCTGCAGCTCCGAGTAATCGCCATAATGTGCGGCGGGGAAGGTGCAGTAAACGAACTCACCTTCTATCCGAACAGGGGAGAGTGATGCCAACAGTGTTTTAAGGCAGCCAGCGCTTTTCATTTAATTTCGCGATCAACATACTGCATACAGCACCACTGTCACGGGATTTTTCCGGCTTTCGCTATTTGTAATTCGGTAATTGATTACAAACTAGGATCCATCGCGTTTGCCTATCGCAATTCGAAATGGCCGGATAAACGCTATGCATTAGATTGCCATGGCGAACAGATATCAAGCAAACAGCCGTTAGGGTCCTTTAACAGGAATCTGCGCTGCCCGTAGAATTCATTTTTCGGCGTTCGCACGATCTCTAGTTGCATTTCATTCGCTTTTGCGAATACGGCATCCACGTCTTCAACCACGAAAGTGACATACATCCCCGTAGGCGCGCTGCGATAGTCTTCAGGTATGAGCTCATGGTTACGCTGGATAATACCGTACTCGCTATCGGAATCGCTTCCCGAGCGGAGTTGAACATACCAATCGCTGTCGAACTTTACTTCAAAGCCGAGCAGCTCAATATAGAAAGCCTTGCTGGCCGGCAAATCATCAGAACAAATATTGGTGAGAATACGCATCTTGCCACCTTGGGTTTACCTACGCTGCCGCGCGTAAAGAACACACACTAACAAAAGCAACAGGGCCGCTGGCAGAATAATTTGAAGCAACTCATACGTGATATAAGTTGAGGGCACCATGCCCGTAACCAGCATTTGGATATGCAACAAGCCGTGCAATACAACAAACAGTGACGCGGAAAAACTGAAAAGCAAGCGCTGCTCGGCTCGAAGCACAGCTATAAATAGCAGTATCCCCGAGGACATGAAAGCCAATCCCGCATCTTTAACAAAGTGTCCATTGAATACTCCGTAGTACACCGGCAAGGAGTCAAACATCGTTTTTGAAAAAAACAAAAGCGCTAGACCCGAAAATAAATACACAATGGCCAATAGTCCCAGAAGCACAGCGACGGTTCTTTCCATAGTTTGCATACTCCAAGCACTTTTGTAGAGGCACCTTTGTCCAACCCAGTTAACCTGATAATGATAAAGCGCGAGCCGCTTACGACAGCCTATATCCCGGTCCCAGTTCTCCGCGGCAGTCATCAGAAAAGTTTGGCGTAATAGTATGGGCTCAATAATCACAGCGAAGCATCACTTCGGTGGATTCAAATTCATCACAACCCAAGACGGTGCAGCGACTGAGAACCACTATCCCACTCTGCCCTGGCCGAGGGTTGGTCCAGTTTAAGCAGTCCCGGATATTGCGTTCAGACATTGACTCAATCACCATGCCGAAAATCGAGCGCTCATAGGACTGGCTGCCAGATTCCAGCTCTAGCCGATGCTCTACCTCCACCGTCAACGTTGCCACAAAAAGTAAGGCAGAAACCGCCGCAACGGTCAGGGCTGTTTTAGCGATTGGACTCATATCAGCGCCATGCTCTTCGAGCTTTGGGAGAAGGCTTCATGCGTATCCATCTTGCTCAATATAGTGTTTTCTTCATGTGTTCTGGATAGTGCTTATCATACTCCCGCGCGTCGAACTCAATATCTTTCGAAGCAGCGAATACTTTGGCCATTTCTCCAGCGGTGGGCAAGATAGTGCGATCTACATGAGTGGTACTGTCCCAGAGTTTTGATCTAACCAAGGCTTTTTGACACTGAAAGTAGGCTTTTTCTACTGTTATCGATAGCACCGAACTCGCCGGCTTACCCTGGACGGAAAACGTTTCGCAGAGCTCAGGATCGACAACTATTCGCGCTTTACCGCTTACGCGAATGGTTTCGCCGACATTAGGTATGAGAAATATGATGCCAACGTTTGGATTCAGGACAATATTTTTCAGTGAGTCAAGACGGTTATTACCTCGCCTGTCAGGCATCTGCAGATGCTTCTCATCCACCACGCGAACAAAGCCAGCGGGATCCCCCCGGGGCGAGCAGTCGATACCATCTTCACTTGCAGTGGCAAGGATCAGAAACGGCGACCTTTCGATAAACGCTTTGTAGTGATCATTTATATACTCTATTTCTTTCCATAAAGACCTCTCCAGAGGCTCACCATAAAGGTCAATCAGGTCCTCAGTGGTATCAATCGTTTTCATATTCACTCCTTGCTCCATGCAGTGCAGGCTCGCTGCATTGGAGTGCGATTAGACCAAACAGCCCACGCTACCACCCTAACCATATCTGATCGCTGCACTGTGGAGTGAAAAGCGATGCAGGTATCGAACATTATCTATCCAAGACAGACTGCATCAGTCGCGACAGACCGCTGTCGGGATAGTCCTTTTCAATAGACTTGAGCACCGAGCGCTGGTTCGCTTCCGGTTGGTTTTGGCTGGCCTTAATCTTGCCCTCAATTCGATCAACTGATACTTCGATTCCCACCAATGCTTTCACCAGCGATTCGACGAAATCTCCGGGCGCATCTGAAACGGACCAGGAAGACGCTCTTCTTCCCTCCTGCACGTTAGTGAGCAGTTCGATCTGCTCGCGCACCCAGCTTGGGTCATCTACCAACTTTGCTACACCGTGGACATGAACGACTGAATAGTTCCAGGTTGGCACCACCTTGCCATGCTTGGGTTTGGTGGCGTAATACGATGGCGAGATATAGCCGTCCGGGCCATGAAATATCGCCAGGCAATTCTTAGCACTACTTAAGATTTGGCTAAGCGGATTCACCCGAGGAATATGAGCAATCAGCTGCGTGGGCCTGGATTCGGCGGAACGGCAGACAAAAGGGATATGATTTGCGACCAAACCATGCTCGCCAACTATGACAAGCGTGGCCAGGGGGGAAGCAGCCATAAGACTCTGCATTTCCTGGACGTTATCTTGGCTAAAGTGTTTAGGTTTGTACATTCAGTTTCGCCTGAAGCGCCGTCTCACTTACAGCTGATCTACGATCTTACTTGTAGAGACATCGGCAACATAATCCAAAATACGGACTTCGCCGCCGTATGCCTCCACTATTTCCCAACCTACAACGCTCTCTTTGTCAGGATAATCACCACCCTTCACTATGACGTCAGGCTTGAGCGCAGAGAGCAACTCATGCGGCGTGTCCTGGTCAAACTCCACCACCCAGTCCACTGATTCCAGGCCAGCAAGTACAGCCATGCGCCTGTCGGAGGGATTGATGGGCCGGCCCGACCCTTTCAGCCGTCTTACTGACTTATCGCTGTTAACGGCCACCACCAGTCGATCACCCAACTGCTTAGCCTGCTCCAGATACGCGACATGGCCCGCGTGTAAAACGTCGAAGCAGCCGTTGGTAAAAACGATGCGTTCTTGATGCCTGCGCGCGTCCACAATAGCAAGCTCAAGCTGTTCTACTGTTAGGGTGCCGCGATCATAACCCCGGGAGGCCAGTATCGCATGACGAAGCTCAGGTTCGCTGACTGTCGCGGTACCCGCCTTAGCCACAACAATGCCAGCCGCAAAATTGGCCAGTGCGGCAGCCTCCTCCAAGCTGGTATCGCTGGCTATCGCGGCCGCGAGCGTTGCGATAACGGTATCGCCTGCGCCGGTCACATCAAACACCTCTCTTGCCTGAGCGGGCAGGTGCACCTCTGGCTGATTCTTTCGCAGCAATGTCATGCCTGCTTCACCACGCGTCACCAGTACTGCCTCTAACTCCAGTTCCTTAATGAGTTGATCCGTTTGCGTGATGAGGTCAGATTCATGCTCACAGTGGCCCACAACCGATTCGAGTTCCTGTAGATTGGGAGTCAGCATGTACGCGCCGCGATAGCGTTCAAAGTCAGTCCCCTTAGGGTCAACCAAGACCGGAATGCCCCGCTCTCGACTGGCAGCAATCAACTCGGGTGCCTGCACCAGGGCGCCCTTGGCGTAATCGGAAAGCACAATCACGCTGCAACGATCGAGAAGTGTCTCCATCAAATCTGGGGTAATGCCAGGCAAATTCGCCGCCTTCGGCTCCTCGAAGTCGAGCCGGATCAACTGCTGTTGACGGCTCATCACTCGCAGCTTGATGGTTGATTTACAGCTTCTCACTCGCTGTAAATAGGTATCAACTGATGCCGCATTCAACAAACCTTCAAGTATGTCAGCGGCAGCATCGTCGCCACAGGGTGCGAGCAGACTTGCTCTACTGCCAAGCGCCGCTAAATTTAACGCGACATTACCGGCACCCCCGGGATATTCGAGCACCTGTTCTATGTTCACCACCGGTACTGGCGCTTCTGGCGATATACGTGCAGCAGGCCCTTCCCAGTAGCGGTCCAGCATCACGTCGCCAACCACCAACACGGAAACCTCGTGTAATCGTGGAAAATCGATCTTCACGCTGTCGGGCCCCTCATTCCCCGGCTGAAAGCGCTACAAGCATAGCATGGTCAAGGGTTGCACCCAGCTATACCGAACACCTTGCCAGCGCATGATAAACAAGATACCTTGCCTCGCCTTTAGGCAGTAAAGGCGGCTATCCATGATCCCGAATCTGCCCGCCGATTTCGATCGTATCAAGGGCTTTTTGCACGACAGCGAGGCAACAGCGCTTTATGAATTCGCTTTGCAGTCGAGCCGCCTTGGGCCTGTCCTTGAGATTGGCAGCTATTGTGGCAAGTCAACCATTTGCCTTGGATTGGCAGTCAAACAGAATGCCAGCATCGTCTATGCGTTAGACCATCACCGCGGTTCGGAGGAGCATCAGAAGGGTGAGCTGTTCCACGACCCTGAACTCTATGATGCCGGAGCCGGTCTGTTTGACAGCTTTGCTGAGTTTAGACGCAACATATCCAGCGCAGAACTGGAACACCACGTCGTGCCTATCGTTGCCCATTCTCAGCGAGTAGCGCAGTACTGGCGGACACCCCTTGGTATGCTATTCGTCGACGGTGGCCATAGCCTGGATGCTGCGCTAACCGACTACAGGTGCTGGGTGCAACATATCGTTCCCGGCGGGCTGTTGGCGATTCATGATATCTTCCCCGATGCTTCAGCGGGCGGACAAGCGCCTTACGCCATTTATCAGCTGGCCTTGGCGTCTGGTTTGTTCTCAGAAGTGGGCCGGATCGAAACCCTGGCTATTCTCAAACGACTATAAGGCGGCACCGGCTTACCGGCGCGCAACTTTAAGGCTCAGCCCTTTGCCGGCGCTCTGACGACCGCCACCGCTGGCTCTTCAAGCAAACTGACCTGGGTGAACAAATTCGACGCTCCGGTGTGGCCGGTCAAGGCATCCGCAGCAAGTAAAATAGCCCCAGCTGTCCAGGTCGGTTTTTCATCTGGCCATAGCAAGTCTTCCACGAGCTGATAGCCAGTCCAGTAGGAGCCATCATCTGTACGCCACTGGTGCAGCCAGCTATACACTTCCACCGCCCTCGCATGATCACCTGCAGCAAGCAAGGCCATCACCAACTCACAGGACTCCGCAATCGTTACCCAGGGTTCTTGCTTCTCGCAGCGACACCCCAGGCCATCTTCTACAAACTCATCCCAGCGTGATGCCAGCCTGGCTTGCGCCTCACGACCCTGATACACACCTGCCATTACGGGATAGAACCAGTCCATGGAGTAACGGGATTTGCTCGCCCAGGTGCGGTCAAATCGCTCGGGTTTCTGACGCAGCGCATTGCCCAGTGCCGCGCGTGCCTGATGCCACTGGGGCCGATGGAAGTTGAGCGTGTGCGCTATGTTGATCGCACATTCCAGGCTCTTGTATATGGAGCTGCAGCCGGTGACCAGTGCATCACATTTTGGCGAGCCATCGACATTGACTGCCCAGTGGATTTCGCCGTGTTCTGTCTGCAAAGCGATCACAAACCCGATTGCCCGCTCGACCATGGGCCATGTCGCCTGTAGAAAATCACGATCTGAGGTAACCAAAAAATAGTGCCAAATACCGGTGGCAATATAGGCAACAAAGTTTGATTCACGGCGTTCACCGTTATCAATCTCTTCGCCCCGGTAGGATACCCACCAACTACCGTCATCTAGCTGCATACGATCAAGCCATCGGTAAGCACGCTGCGCCGCCTCGTATTCTCCGCCAATAACCAAACCCATCGCCGCCTCTACATGATCCCAAGGGTCGGTGTATCCACCTTCAAACCAGGGTATCTCGCCACTCTCCTGCTGAGCCTGCAAAATAAACTCTACAGTGGGTCGCAGGAACTCCTGCGGGTACAGGCCAGGACTTAGGTAGAGTCCACTCACAACGAAGGCTCCTTGCGAAAATACATCACTACACTTTTGCCCATGACGGGGTTCATAAGTTTCTCCAGTCCACGGGTCAACACCGGTCGCTCCAAAATATCCCAAACCAGCAGTCGGTGGTATTGTCGGACGAACCAATTAGTATCTCGGTTCTTCCAAAACAAACACTTCAACCACCAAAAGGGCACATGCAGTGCATGCGCCCAGTGGCGGTGATAGTGGTTGAAGCCGAGTTGCTCTATATCCTCTCGCAGCTTACGAGACCGGAATATCCGCACGTGTCCGCCGGGTGTGTGATAGTACTCTTCACTCAATGCCCAACATATTTGTTCTGGCCAGTTGCGCGGTACGCTAGCACAGAACAAACCACCGGGCTTTAAAACACGACCTATTTCGCGCAAGGCAGCACGATAATCCGGTATATGTTCTAGCACCTCGCTGCATATAATTTTATCGAAGGTGTTGTCAGCAAAGGGCAAAGCCAACGCGCTGGCGGCCGACAGGCTAAAAGTTTTGGCTGCGTTATCTGGCTCTTCGAAATCGGCGAACTTTTCCCGAGTCTTCACCAGGTCATTTAAAGCTAGGTCCACGCCTATGGCATGAACGTCCGCCGCGACATAAGCGCTGATTACATGCCGGCCCTCACCGCAGCCCAAGTCCAGAACCAAATCCCTAGGCTCCAGAGGGAAGTGTTCAAATTCAACCGTTTGCATCAAGTACCTGCCGGTAGTAGTCAACCATCTGCGCGGCACAAAGGTCCCAACAAAAATGATCAAGAATGCGTTTACGACCCCGCCTGCCTATTGCCTCGCGACGTGGCGCATCTTTTAACAGTTCGCTAATAGCATCCGCCAGCGCTCCCACATTTTTTGCAGGTACTATCACACCTGCATCACCCACTACTTCTGGAAGAGCCCCACCATCGGACGATACCACTGGAACACCGCAGGCCATTGCTTCACCTGCGGGCAGTCCAAAACCTTCGTAGACGGATGGCACTACTGCAATCGCAGCGTTAGCATAGTATTCGACCATTTGCTGTGTCGTGATACCACTGACGAACTGCACTTTGTCTTTCAAGGCGAGTTCATCTAGCAGCTGCTCTGTTTTACCGCCCGGCTGCGGTTTACTTACAACAAGCAACTCCAGCGCGGGAAACGTGGGCAATAGCCTGGCGTATGCTCGCAACAGGTAATGGAGCCCTTTCAAAGGCGCATCCGCTGAACTGGTCGCCATTAAGCGCATCGGGTTACGCGCAATATTCGCCAGCGGCTTGAAGACATCCGTGGCGATACCGTTGCGCACTATGCCAATACCGGCTGGTTGCAGGCCAAAATCACGGGCGATGTCTTGGCGAGAACAATCAGATACCGTTACCACGTGGTGAAGTTGTTTAATGACTTTACGCTGCATGCGCAGAAATGAATGCCAGCGTTTGATCAGTAAGCGCTCCTCCCACGTGCGAGCCGCTCGTAACGCTATGCGTAGATCGCTGGTGATTGGATGGTGCACTGTCGTCACCAGCGGCAGGCCCATTGACTGCAGCTTCAGCATGCCATAGCTCAAGCTTTGATTATCGTGCACGAGATCATATTCGTGTCCGTGCTGGCGAAGATAACGGACCACTCTGCGCCCAAAGGTATAGGGTTCGGCAAATCCACCGGTGAGCTGACTGCACCACTCGATCATATCCGTCATCGACAGCAAATGCCGCGGCCGCAACGAAGAAAGCCCATTCTCGAACAAATCCATGCTTGGTAATCGAATGAGCCGAACTCGAACATCGAGTTGTGGATAGGGTGGGCCAGATATGACGTCCACACTGTGGCCAGCATCGACCAATGCCTTGCTGAGATAGTTTAAATAAACACCCTGTCCACCCGAAAATGGCTGGCTGCGGTAGCCCAACAGGGCAACGCGAAGAGGCCTTGGCTGTGCCGTGAGCTCGCCACCAGCAGGTGCTATCTGCGCGGTGAGATGTGCTGTGTCAAGGTGCCTAATGACGGCTCGCCCTCGGTTATGTGGCCGGAATAGTTATTGCGTGTTTTTATCGGAGTGCGGACGCCATTCACTGACTCTATTGGCAGTCGGCGTGTCGGAAAGGGGTCGATTTTAATCAGCCGCTCATGAAAAATCCACCCCTGCCTCGAGGGCTATTGAGGTTCGGGAGTTCGCTACTGAGTACACTTTGCCGGTATACTCTTTTTTGGCTTATTGGTCTACAAAAGGGCTAGGCTCCATGCCGGCTACTTCCTACAAGGGCATTATTTTAGCCGGCGGCACCGGTACACGCTTACACCCACTGACCAGCACCGTGAGCAAGCAGCTCATGCCGGTCTACGACAAACCCATGGTGTATTACCCCCTGGCAACCCTGATGTTGGCGGGCATTCGCGATATTCTCGTTATCACCGCCCCGCGAGATCAACAGGCTTTTGCCGACTTATTGGGCGACGGCAGCCAGTGGGGCGTCAGCATCAGTTATACAGTACAGCCCCGCCCGGACGGCCTCGCACAGGCGTTCATTCTCGGTGCAGAATTCATCGGACGCTCACCGGCGAGCCTGGTCCTGGGTGATAACATTTTTTACGGTGGCGGCTTCACCAAAAGACTTAGACATGCCGCCGCCAGTGAACGCGGCGCTTCGGTATTCGCCTACTACGTACAGGATCCAGAGCGCTATGGCGTGGTGACCTTTGATGCTGATGGGATCGCTCGCGACATCGAGGAGAAACCTGCTAATCCTCGGTCCCACTACGCGGTCACGGGCCTCTATTTTTACGACAACGACGTGGTGGATATCGCCCACAATATTCAGCCCTCTGCTCGCGGAGAACTGGAGATCACGGATGTCAACAAAGCCTATCTTTCGCGCGGAGACTTGAGGGTTGAAGTGATGAGTCGAGGTACTGCATGGCTGGATACTGGCACCCATAACTCCTTGCTCGACGCCGCCAATTTCATCCGCGTGGTGGAAGAACGTCAGGGTCTCAAAGTAGCCTGCCCTGAGGAGGTCGCTTTCCGCATGGGCTACATCAACGCCGAGCAACTTGAAGCGCTGGCCGCACCCCTGGAAAAAAGTGGCTACGGTCTCTACCTGCAGGCACTTCTGCGCGAGGACGGCGTGGTATTTGATGAAGTTTGAAGCAACTCCTCTGTCAGGCGTATACCTTCTGTCACCAAAAGTGTACGGTGATGAGCGTGGCTTTTTCCTAGAAAGCTGGAACACCGCAACTTTTCGCGACGCTGGCTTCGATCTGAAGTTCGTCCAGGACAACCATAGCCGCTCCGCTCGCGGTACGCTCAGGGGAATGCACTACCAGACGGAGCAAGTTCAGGGAAAATTGGTCCGCGTGACCGCGGGCGAGGTCTTCGATGTAGCAGTAGACCTGCGACGGGACTCACCAACTCGAGGGCAATGGCATGGAGAATGGCTCAGCTCTGAAAACCATCGCATGCTATGGATACCCCCAGGCTTCGCCCACGGCTTTTATGTAAATTCAGATCGAGCCGACTTTCAATATAAGTGCACCGAACTCTATGACCCGTCAAGCGAGGTCTGCCTAGCATGGAATGATCCATCTGTTGGTATTGACTGGCCAATACCAGAGGGCGAGACACCGAATGTGTCCAAAAAAGATGCCCGAGGCCTGGCCTGGACGAGAATACCTTTACTGGACTGATTTTCGGGTCTTTTATGGGGCTAAAAGTGGCCGCCACCAAGATTCATTCCCTAGAAACCAGTCCAGCGTTTTATCAAGACCAGTCTCAAAACTCTCTTGAGGCTGGTAACCCAACCGAGTTGTGATCAATGATGCGTCTATGGCGTAGCGCCAATCGTGGCCAGCTCGATCCTCTACAAAATGGATCAATTCACGCGCGCTGCGACCTTGCGCACATGGGGAATCAGGGTAGCGCTGAGCTAAAGTGGGTTGTGCCGAGAAGCGATCGTCCATTCGATCACAAAGCTGCTCAACAATTTTCAGGTTACTCCTTTCGTTGTTACCACCAATGTTATAGGTGCGGCCTATCTCGCCGTGCTTAATCACCAGTTCAATACCCCTGCAGTGATCTTCCACATACAGCCAATCTCGGATATTGCTGCCATCGCCATAGACCGGCAGGGGACGGCCACGCAGGACATTGGTTAAGCACAGGGGAATCAACTTTTCAGGATAGTGATAGGGCCCGTAGTTGTTTGAACAGTTACTGGTGGTGACCTGCAGATCGTAGGTGTGGTGATAGGCACGCACAAGATGGTCTGAAGCGGCCTTACTTGCGGAGTACGGAGAATTCGGCTGGTACTGGTGATGCTCAGTAAACGCTGGAGCCCCCGCGCTCAGAGTACCGTATACCTCATCGGTGGAAACATGATGAAAGCGGTGCGCGGTTTCGCCTTTCCCCAGCCAGTGTTCGCGAGCTGCTTTCAGCAAACTGTGGGTGCCCACTACATTTGTCTCGATAAACATGTCTGGTCCGCTTATTGAACGATCGACATGGCTCTCTGCTGCGAAATGGACAATTGTTGTGATGGCATGGTCTCTGAGGGTCGCTAGCACAAGATCGAAGTCGCAGATATTGGCATGGATGAAATGAAACTGGTCACTGCCTTGCACACTGTCAAGACTGACGCTGTTACCTGCGTAGGTGAGGGCATCAAACGCAACGATCTCATCCTCGGGGTAGTGTTGCATCCAATAGCGGACGAAATTCGCCCCAATAAAGCCCGCGGCACCGGTCACCAGCAAGCGCTCAGGCATCGCTCTGCTCTCTATAATCTGTCAGCATAGATACCAGCTGCTCACGCCATGGTCTGCAAACCCATTCCAAGTCTCGCTCACTGCTACTCGTGTCCAGCGCGCTGTAGGCAGGTCTCGTCGCTGCCGCAGGATATTCGCTGCCAGGGATCGGTTTAACGGCTACCGGTCGTCGCAGCAGCCCCAATTTCAAACCCTCGTCAGCGATTGCCTTTGCAAACTCGTACCAGCTACATGTCCCAGCATCAGACCAATGATAGAGACCGCATATTGCTGGGCGCGATGCTGCGCGCAAAAGCGCCTGAGCAAGGCCTCGGGCCCAGGTAGGCGATCCTACCTGGTCGTACACCACCGCAAGCTCGTCTCGCTCTGACATCAGGCGCAGCATTGTCTTCACAAAGTTATTGCCATAGCGAGAATAGATCCAGCTGCTGCGCATAATCAAAGCTTCAGGTAACACAGACTGAATCGCCTTTTCGCCTGCGAGCTTGCTGCGACCGTATTGACCCAACGGTCCGGTTTGACTGGTCGCGCTGTAGGGTATATTTGCCTGGCCATCGAAGACAAAGTCAGTTGATACGTGAATAAGTCTGATACCCTGGGCACTACAGGTCTGCGCAAGATGAGCAGGGCCGACCGCATTGGCAAGATTGCTCGCCGTTATCTCTTTTTCTGCCGCATCAACCTCCGTGTAGGCAGCCGCATTGATCACAACCCTAGGCGAGTAGTGCGCCAACTTTCGCTCGACGGCATCCGCATCGGCTATATCGAGTTCAGGTCGTGTCAGCGCTATAAGCCTCTTGCCAGGCCCAGCGGACGCGATAATTTCCCGACCCAGCTGCCCTCCAGCACCCACTAAGAGCACGTCTGGTTTGTCTGCTGAGTTTATCAAAATCGTTTTCTTTTCCACTCCTATAACCGGGGCGCTATCTTATACTGGGCTAGAATCAATGCCTACACTTACTCTTCAGGGCCCGCGTCAGTTGGAGTTGAGCGAAGATCAGGTAGATCGTCTACACAACTATGCCAAAGCGCTTAGCGTTCAGGAATTACCTGAAGGTTGGAAACCACTGCGCAACTCTTCTCGTGCCGTTATTGCTCACCACGCCAAACTGCGTCTCTTTTACAAGGAGTTTGCACCTCTAACGCCTTTGGAGCGCCTTATAGCGCTGGTCAATGGCAGTCCAATAGAGCGCCTACAAAGACAAAACAAACTGTTTCACCACGCGGGCTTCAGCGTGCCAGAAACCCTGGCCTGGGGCACTTCGATCAATGGCCAGGAGTATCTCTTTACGAGAGAGGCTACCGGGCATAGTCTGCGCACCTGGCTATCTGAGCTGCTGGTGAGCGCTGATGCGGATACCTCAATGTTGCGGCGTCGATTATTAGATGCATTAGGCGTGTTTACAGGCCGGCTGCATGCAAGCGGGTTTCTGCCAGGTGATATGAGTGCAAGCGAGATATATGCGGAACAAATTGAAAATAGATTTCGTTTCACACTGCTGAATAATGGTAAAGCTGTGAAAGCAACGCCGCCGCCCGGTCGTTTGTTATTGCGGAACCTAATAGAGGTCAACATGCTACCGTCAGACGTTGTGAGCCTGTCAGAGCGAATGCGCGTTTTTTCAGCCTGGCGGCGACAGATGCGTGAACTTTCTCCCATCGACGCAAAGGTCATCGCAACCACAGCCTATCAGAGCGCCATGCAACGTATGCAGGACGGCCGCATGTAAATCGGTAATCACTTCGGACATCAGCAGATTATTGTTTAACGTGGTATCGAGGACTTCCTTACTTTAAATACTGATGATGGAGGCACTTCAATTTTGACGAGCTGCAGAATAAGAGCCTTTGCAGATAGTGACAGGGAGGCCGTTGTTACACCGTGGCGTAACTGCGGCCTGGTCGTTCCCTGGAACGACCCAGACAAAGATATCGACAACAAGCTCGCGGTTGATCGAGACCTGTTTCTAGTCGCGCTAGACAGCGATGGCCTGGTCGCGACCGTTATGGGTGGTTATGAAGGTCATCGAGGCTGGATCAATTATCTGGCGGTAAACCCGGAGAAAAGGGGGCTGGGATACGGCAAACGCATGATGTCGTCAGTCGAAACACGTCTTAAAAGTAAAGGCTGTCCAAAAATCAATTTGCAGGTACGCTCATCTAACGCTGAAGTCGTCGCATTTTATCGTACTCTGGGTTATACAATAGACGCTGTGGTTTCGCTGGGCAAAAGGCTGGACAAACCTGAGTAATACCCCAAATCGCTGGCCGTGTGAGGAGCTTCTAACTTCACTGGTCTAAACTCCTATCGAGTCACGCAGAGTATCAGGGTAGCGCCTCAAGGATCGCGAAGTCATCCGCAGTTTCTTCCCATCCGTGGTTTACAGAGCCAAGCGCAACATCAAGGTGGTCAATTTAGGAGATTTAATCGATGGTCAACTGGGTTAGCAAAGGAAACACTGCAGTCATCACTGGCGGGGCCAGTGGCATCGGCCTGGCGAGCGGTCAGCGATTCCTTGCAGAAGGTATGAACGTCGTACTCATCGACAAAAGCCCCGACGCTCTGGAGTCCGCCCGGGAGGCATTATCCGAGGCCGCGGACAGCGACTCTGACCTTGCGTGCATGGCATGCGACGTCTCCAGCCTGGAACAACTCCAAGCCGTCTGCGATGCTGTCTTTGATCGATTCGGCGCGGTGCACTGCCTGATGAACAACGCCGGCGTAGCGCTACCTACCTCAGCACCCTGGGGCAATCTGACTGAGTTGGAAACAACGCTGTCAGTTAATCTGTGGGGTGTCATCTACGGTTGCCATACCTTCATCCCCAAAATGCTCGCTTCAGGAGAAGCCGGCGCGGTCATCAATACCGGATCGAAACAGGGTATCACAAGACCACCAGGCAACTACGCTTACAACCTATCAAAAGCGGGAGTGGTAGCCTATACCGAGAGTATCGCCGATAGCTTTCTCAAGACAGAGAACTGCAGGCTGTCGGCGCATCTACTAATACCCGGTTTCGTTTACACCGGCATGATTTCAAAGTTTATTCCGGAAAAGCCCGACGCCGCTTGGACTGCCGAGCAAACCGTGCATTTTATGCTGCAAAGCGTGGTGAACGGTGACTTCTACATTCTTTGCCCCGACAATGACGTTACGCGGGCTATCGATGAGAAGCGCATCCAGTGGAATGCGGACGACATCATCAAAAACCGCCCTGCTCTGTCTCGCTGGAATCCAGATTATTCCGAGCAGTTCGAGACCTTTATGAAGGAATAGCCGAGAGCGAATCGCGCGCGATTGATGATGTTTCCAGGCGTCAGCACGAAAACTTTTCCAGGCATATCGACAGGAACGTCAATGTCGGAAAAAACCTTACGTTTCCCAGCGGGGTATTAGGGCTATCAATTTAAGCCAATGACGCGCGGACGTTTATAGCGAAAGAAGCCCTGCTCTTCTTCGCGGGCGATCGTAGGTGCTTCGTGCCCAAAGTATTCGTCTCGTAGCGTATCGAGTTGGATCGCCAGCTCCTCACCCCCGTATTGCTCTGCGAGTCTTTCCCGCTTTGACATATAGCTATAGCCATTTTCCCAGCGTTGATTGCGCCGGGTATCACGCTCCTTTAAATGCGCAATCTGCGGTTCACTATAACCCATCTGTCGTCGCATCTCGCTCAAGCGGTGCAGGCGTTGCTCTTCGGGCAGCTCGGCCAGCTCAGTCTGTACTGAGGCAATGTTCAGGTACATATGGGAGACTGTTGTTCGATCAAAAACAAAGCCTTCAATACTGTAGTTAAAGACTTCATCTAGTGCTGTTGTTAACTGGTATAGCTTTTCATCATTGCTGAGAACATCAACCGCGTTCAGTTCCTCGAACAGGCTTTGTGCTGCATCACGACGAGATTCGTAGGCACCGACTTGATCTGACCATATCTCGCGACTTGCTTCACCAAAAAGTTCGATGCGTTTTTTCCAGACCATCGCCTTGACGCTGGCGTTATCCATATCGGCGAAGGTACTTGATTGCTCCGCTAGCCACTGTTGATATATCTCATACCTGGTCAGATTCTCAATGATCTGATCGGCATGCTCGGGGTAAAGCTCAAAGATTGCTCGGTAAAAAAGATCCAGACCACCACGCGGATAAATGCTGACGACATAGTCACGAGCCTCGACCAGCGATAGCTGGGTGGATAGCAAATGAATCTGGTCTTTATAGCCCATCAGAATATCGAGCAGCTCTCGATAGAGCCGCTGAAGTGGATCCTCTTGAGGCGCGGCCTGAGGCATATTTGCTTCAGGACGTTCTTCACCCGAGGTCACAGCAGCGATAGGCGACGCCCGCACCTCAGATGGATCGCTACCGCGATCAGAGTACAGCCAGGCTAGGAGTACGCCAATTAGGACGCTGCATAACAAGGCAAAACGAAGCATAGTTAGAAAGAAGGGGCGCATTACCGCCCCGATACTTGCTACTGATCGTTTAACAGCGGTGCCAGTACTGGCCAGATCAGATCAGCCAGTTTTTGCGAGCCGGACGAAGCCGGATGTATGCCGTCAGCGATGATATCGCTATCGCGAATCGTGGCGCGGGGGTCAACGAAAGTGCAGCTTACCGTTGCATTCTCGCAGGCACGGTCCAGCGCGCCATCGCCGTAGTCGACAGCCTCCTCCAGGTTATCTACAAACCCTTTTGTGTAATAGTAGCCCAGATAAATCACATCAACTTCACCGTTAAGGTCTTGTTGCATGGTATTCAACAGATTCACCGCCTCGACATAGATATCATCGATGTAGTTTCGACAAGACCTGCTAAGCCGACCAAACTTCCACCATTGGGTTCTACAGCCGTAAGGATCGCCAAGAATCGCGGGGATTAAAATGTCGTTACCGCCGCCATTCATAACGATGGTGTCGATATCCGGATTATCGCCGAGCGCAATGCTATATTGCTCATAAACCGAGGGGGCCAGCGTGCCGCCAGAAAGTTCGGCGCCGCTTTGCGTATAACGGCGAAATGTCTCGCCGGCTTCAGCTTCCAGATTTGCTTGCAGTTCACCACTTAATTGAAAAATCGAATCGCCTAAGGTGATCACCTGATCATTGTCGGCATCCCCGATCGTTGGGGACTCTGAACACGCTACGATGCTAGAGATTGCGAACCCAGCTACCAGGACGCGAGCTACTCTTGTTATGCCGCTGTACATGGCTTCTCTCCTGTTTCTTTTAAGTATTACGATCACAAGCAACAGGCGTATTGATGGCGCGCAACGACCGCGGCTTGTAGTTTTTATCGCAGTATCCAATGAGAACGTCGTGTTCTGTGTCCCTAGCGCGGGTGCTTATTGTCATATTCCGCTGCGATAAGAACAAAGGACCTCGAAGTCCTAAGACCAGACTACGGTCGTTCTGGTGGGCAAGGAAGGTCAGCCGGCGTCATAATTCGGTCATACGTCGTGTCATATTATTTCTCGTAGTGTTGAATATGCTTGCGCTACCGATTTATCCAACTAAACTTCATTTCTGTGGCGGCTGAGAACGCGTGTTGTCCGACCGAGACGAACAAACTGTAGTGGGACAAGTTGCAAGAAAACTATAAGGCAGGCGCCCCGCACGGATAAAGTGCGCCGTACCGTCGCGGGGGACGGTAATAGTACGTGTTGGAGCGACATTGCTCATTACAGTTATGGTTGAATCAATCAGGCTAGCCGATACGCATCACCCCGGGGACGAGGACGTTCTGCACCCTTTGTACTCCGCGATCCTCCTCGAGATTGCCCGTGAGAAAGGGATATCTCCGGAAATACTGTGTGACCCACAGCAGCGCAAACGGATTGAATCTCGACACCCTCCTAAAGTGTTCGCCGCCATACTCTGCAACGTTCTTCGGCGGCAGCCAGATTTCGCGGGGACAAGCTTTACATTCGGCCGATATCTGGATATTGCTTCCGCCGGTTTGATTGGCCAGGCTGTTATCAGCGCACCGACGGTCGGCAGAGCCCTTTTCTTTATCTGCCGCTACTACCCATTGACCGGCCTATACTTGAATATGCAACACGCACAACAAGGAGACGAGTTGGTAGTGACCTTCGATCTAGACTACCCAGATATGCCGGGGCAGGTTCGCACCTATCTGCTGGAGGCCCTAGTAAATAGCTGGAACCAAGCGGTAAAAGCGCTTTGTGATCACTCACTTCCACTAAAACGGGCGGGCTTTGCCTTTGCGCAGCCGCAACACCGAGACAAATATTCACAGCAGTTCTCGTCCGCCGAAATCAAATTCGACTGCCAGCAAAATTTTCTGGTGGTTGATTTCGCGCTGCTGAATAAAGCGACCAATACCCACAACGCAGCCGTACACAGACGTGCCGTTTCTCGCTGTGACGCGCTACTGATCGAAAAAGGTGCCGAGCCACGGACCGCTGATCTTGTACGTAAACACATTAGGCTGCTTAGAGATATGAACGAGGCAAACCCTGACCGGATTGCACTTTCATTAAACCTGTCTACGCGAACGCTAAACCGTCGGCTTCGCGACGAGGGACTGTGTTTTAAATCGCTCTTCGATGAAGTACGGTTGCAACGCGCACAGAACCTGTTGGAAAACTCTAGCCTGACGCTCGACATCATTGCGGAACGGCTGGGCTACAGCGACCCATCTAATTTTAGGCGGGCCTTCAAGAAGTGGACCGGAGAGACACCTACCAGTTTTCGAAAAGCACTTGTCGTTTAGTATAATTCGTGTTGACGTTTTTCGTTGAAAAGGGAGCCGATATGCAGACCGCTAGACACTCTATGCCGTGTCCAGTTGAAGATAAGAGACCGACGGCGTCTCGTCTTTCGGTCGCTCTTTTTATGCTGTTTAGCTGCGCAGGGGCTCTGGCGGGAGAATATCGCTACGACCCGAATGAAGACCCTCAAGCAAGCTACGATGCAGCGCTGCAAGAATCGGTTGAGAACCAAAAACAAGTGCTCTTGGTGTTCGGATCTGATTGGTGCCCCGACTGTCGCAGCCTGAACAAAAAGATGCAGCAGGAGCCGCTTGCAACGACAGTAAGCGATCACTTTGTGGTCACGCACGTCGACATCGGCAACTGGGATAAAAATATGGCTTTCACCGAGCAGTTCGGCGAGCCTGTTGCAAACGGGATTCCATCAATAGCGATTGTTTCGGCAGATGGCGAGCTGCTTTATCTCAGCCAGGCAGGAGAACTGGCGACCTCCAGGAACAAAGATGTTGAGGATTTGAACGCCTGGTTTGAGGCAACGCTGGACAACCTTGGCAATAGCCAAAAATAAATAAGCGCTGGTGGTAGTCCGTGCGTTTCCAGGGGCTGGCCACCGTTGTTGCGCTTTCAAAAATAAAGTTTGATTTTATAATTACTTACTCATTTCACCAGTTACCACGGCCTCAGACTGCTTTTCGATCCTATCTTTGCAGCGTCGATTGCATCGAATTTTTTTGAATCAAGTGTAATAAATCCTAACTCTGCCACGTCTCTATGAGCGCAAGTCCACTAGAGAGATTCATTGGAGGATATTATGTCTGATTCCTGTCATTGCCCATGTCAACAATGCGGCCCTGCGTGTTCATGCGTTTGCCAACAGCCTATCGACGGCGGTTGCTGCTGCGGAGCGGTTTGTACCTGCGGGGATACCTGCGCGTGCGAGCCCTCCTGTGGCTGTACTTCGTCTAAGAAGTAAGCTACTTTCCACGGGATGAACGCGAGCGCGACAGACCTAGCCAACAACGATCTAGTATCCCGTATGCTGCAACAGCATGCGGGCCGACTGCGTGCGTTTGTGTCTGCCCGTGTTCCCGCGTCAGAGGTCGACGATGTCCTGCAGACCGGCGCTATGCGAGCCGTGGAACGCGCTGGCTCACTGAAAGACCCAGCCAGGGTGTTACCCTGGCTTTATCGCCTGCACCGAAATCTCATCGCAGACATGTTCCGCCAACAGGCAAGTCACCAACGCAAATTAGAGGCGACCGCGGAAATCGAGCAGTCGGAATCCATAGTCGAAATCTGCGACTGTAGCGTTGCGCAGGCCAAACGTTTGCACACTAACTATGCCGAGGTCCTGTCTCTAGTAGATTTTGGTAATGGCACACTAGAGGATGCCGCTTCAGAACTGGGCATCTCGGTAAACAATGTGACTGTGCGTTTGCACCGGGCACGTAAAGCGTTACGACAAGCCATGTTGGACCACTGCGGCGTCGAATCTATGCGCGATTGCTTGGACTGTCGCTGCGTATCAGAGGGTTGTTGCGCGACCTGACCCGCTGCTCCCTATGCGCTTGCAATGAGCCCTCTCGTCGGGCTTAAACGTTCAAATCCATCGCTGACGCGACGCCTAGTCCAACTCATCCCTGGGAAATAACCAGATATGCAGAGGCCTGATCAATCAGGTCCAGGGTTTCACCGTGCGCCGGATGCCGCGCTCTGATCGCATCGCGATAGATCTCGCCTTCCGCTTTACCTTGCGCCATCGCGATCACTGATTGCAGATAGGCATAGACAGGATCCAAATCTGACAAGGGCAGATTGCCGCGATCGCGACACGGACAGGGGCTGTCTAGTAAGTCTGATAACGAGTCAAAGACCGGCAGCAAGCATTCTGGTTGAGCACTCAGCGACATAAACAGCAACATATCCAATGGCAGATGCCGCTTCACAAAATCAGGCAGTCGCCACAGCTCCAGGGGCGCTTTGTCTGGTCGCGCTACTGCCGTGGAGGCATAAGCCCGTGCGAACATAGTCTCTGCCTTCAGCTCAGTCCGAGCGTATTGCTCGCCATAACCATCCATCGAGATAAGCTTACCCAAGCTCGAGGAACGCTTCGCGATACCGAGTCGTTGGCGCAGCAGTTCGAGCACGCTGTCAGGCTGTAGCTGAAACTGCGTGGCATCTACCACGGACCCTAACTTGTGGGGCGCTTGCGTTCGCGTCGCGTCAAACAAGCGCCAGGTCTGCAGCCAGCTCGCCGCAGTATAGGCAATAATCGCGTGCAGGTCCGGCGCTTGCAGAAGAAGGCTATCCGGCTCCAAATCCAGCGCAGCCGCTATATGCGCCTCATACGCCGGATCGGTCGAGACGGGGTCTCTCAAGAGCGCGAGATTACCAGTGTGCACCAGCGCGACCGAACTGGGATCAGCCCAAAGCTCGCGCCGAAACGCCGCCGTATTGGCAATGCTGTTCGCGATGTAATGCTGGCGATCGGTTACCCCGCGATAGTCTCTCATGCGCTGCAGATGTCGCACATGCGACATCCATAAGCCTGGATCATCATCCTCGAGATGGTCAAGATTGGTCTCACGGGGTACCCAACCTTCCCGGATCATCTGACCCTTGCTGGTTGGTGCTGAGCCGACTTCGGCCAAAATCTGTGCAATTAACAAAATGAAGGATTCAATGGCAAGAATCGGATTGCGAATCGAAAAGCTTACTTTTTTTGAAACTGCAATGAGATCCTTTATCTCCTTCTCCGGCCCGACAGAGGATGCAATAACTGATAGCAGTACCCGCCTGATTCCATCCTTTGATGGCGCGGCTTTTGCGATCGCCTCAAGTACAGTTCTATAAGATGCATCGACTCTTTGGTCGTCAAACCCGAATTTGGATGTCGGCTCGTTAGACCAGCAGCCAATGTCACTCGACTCGGCAAACAGCTTTCCCAATACAGTAGAGAGCGTTCGCGGCGGCGAGATAATCACCTGGAGCTCGACTGATCCACTATCAACTAACGACTTTATATGGCGGTAAGCCGCACCCGCTTCGGAGTTGGATATCAATTCAGTTTGAATCTTTGTGATGGACATTGACTAAACATAGTTATCGCGTGTAGACGGAGCTTAAGCCGGCTTTGAAGGTGCCGGGGCCGGGCCAAGATTACAGGATCTAAAGACCGCAACAAAACGATATCGTTTCAACATCAATCAGGGATTTGCCCTTTTACAGCTCGTCTTCGAAGCGTAAGCTCGGTGCGTAAGAGGCAATCGCCCCTAGATGTGAAGTGCTCGTGAGAGCTCAGCGCCAGCTCTCGCTGAGGCTGCTACCCCTCCCACAGTGCAGGCTCGATCAGGATAGATTAGCTCTGGGGGTCCGAGAATATTTGCACCTTCCGCTCCTATTTTAGCAAGGTGCATCTTTAGGGATGTATGGTGAGTCGCGGCGTCGATCTGCAATTTCCCCGTTGGCGTTTCATATTCCAGTCCGGCAAGACCAGATATCACGGCTTTTCGAGAAACGTCTTGTAAAGCCATGCACGCCCGCGCCATTGCTTTGAGTGCATTGCAGTGGGTGGCGGCGTAAGCACTAATACTGACGCCATAGGGAGCAAAACGCCTTGCCTTCATCACGAAATTCATTGCCGCAGGTGAACGCTCTGTCTGTAGAAAGGGTGAGCATCCGAAAGCCTGTATCCCCGCGATTGCCCTGATTGATTTCGTATACAAAGAGACTGACCCCAGTATGCCCACGGATATATCTGGAAACAAATCAGCACCGCGAGCTGCCGCAACAAACTGCTCACTCTCTTGACCCGGTAAGGCCTGAATCAAAATCTTGGCTTCACTCTCGCGGATCTCATCAATAACTGGCGAGTAATCAGACAGACCCCGCAATGGAATATACCGCTCTCCTGACATTTGGCGGTTGCGCGATGCTATTATCCTCTGGCAGCTTTCAAACATTCGTCGGGGCCAAACATAGTCCGCACCGAGCAGAAATGTACCCCCTTCGAATTGATCCAATAGGTGGTTAACCAGCGGTATTGTCACCTGATTTGGAACGCTATTGAAAAAAAATCGAGATGGCCCGCAGTCGCCACCCTCATAGTCAGTCGCATACAGCAGCGGAACCCCAGCATCCTCAAGTAAAGGAGACACCGCATCTCGACAGGCGGACGTAATAGGTCCCAGAACAGCCAGATAATCAGCTCTTTTTGAGATACCGGCGGCTATCGATTGTGCACGCGCCGGTTCTGCTTCATCGTCGTAGTAATCGATCACAAGCTC
>JBCDFM010000006.1:0-42093 GCA_039178015.1 Pseudomonadota bacterium | reverse complement strand
TGTAGTGCCCTGTCTTTTCGCCCTTGCGGGTATTGCTATCGCTGTTGGCAATGATGCTAGTGATGTGGGTACCGTGCCCACGCTTATCAGAAACGGCAGACTCTTCGGCGTCGATGAGGGCATTATAGCGTGCCAAAACACGTTGATCTCCGGCAGTATTCTTAGCCAGAACAGGCGCTTCCCACAGACCGGAGTCAATCACCGCTACAGTGATTCCTGCGCCGGTTATGCCCTTCTTGTGTAGCAGGTCCGCCCCCACCAGCGTACCTGAGCGAACATATTCCTGGTAGTCGTCGTAGAGGGGTTCCAAAGAGACCACACATTGGTCATCGAACGTTATCTCCATTGTGAAACTGTGTTGAGGTAGATCGCTGATCCGTGTTGTCTCAAACCCGATTTTCAGGCTGTCTGTTCCCGCTATCGCTGGAGCACCTTCGGGGTCTAACTGAACAGCTACGAAACCCGGCGTAGAATTGGTGAACAACTCAGAGTCGATGGTTTTAGTTCCGAGCTCCATCCACTTTACCTTGCCGATCTGAGGCGGCCAGGCCAAAGTCAGACCCTGCACTTTGGCCGGCTCTGCTTTTTGGTTCGAAAGTTTCCACTCGATATAGCTGGGCGTTTGGATTAGCTCCAGGTATCCCAGTACACCGCACAGCGCTTGCTCGTTCTCAGCATCGCCTTCATCCTCTTTGTCAAGTTGTTGCGCAATGTCATCTTCTATTCGATCGACGATGGGCGATTCGGCTATTATGTTCAGGCTTTGCGGACTCAAACGTGCGCCTACGGCGTCGATAATGTGCAGATTGTGGGTAATATGTCCGCCATGGGATTCGACGAGCTCCATGAGCTCCGCAGAGGAAGATCCCTGCAGAAATACGCGGACGGTATCTGCTGAATCCTGAGCGAGCTCGCTGGCGAAGCCCTCACAGGGAATAGATAAGGCAAACAGCAAAGATACAACGGTTTTACGGTACACGTTGGCTTGCTAGCCGATGCTTTTAGTGTGAGTACCGTACATATCCCAGGTGAATACGCGCTTAAGCATGTCGGGTACGTCTTCCGGGTAAATGGGCCTGGCGAAGTAGAAGCCCTGCAGCAGATCGCACTCGCGCGCTACCAAATAAGAAAGCTGGTATTCGTCTTCTATGCCTTCGGCGATAACTCTCAGATTGAGCGTTTTGGCCAGTGCGATGATGGCATCCACGATTGCGGCTCCGTCTGGGCTGACGAGGTCGGCGACGAAGCTCTGGTCAATCTTGAGTGTATCGATTGGAAACCGCTTGAGATAGCTTAGCGAGGAATAACCTGTGCCGAAGTCATCCACCGCCAGCTGTAGCCCCAGTGCTTTGAGCGCACGCAGCTTAGCAATGTTGGTACGGGCATCAGTCATGATTGCGCTTTCCGTTAGCTCCAGTTCTAGCCGCTCAGGTTCCAGCCTGGAGCGCTCCAGAAAGCTAGCGATCCATTCTGTCAGATCGCTCTGATTAAATTGCAGGGGTGAAATATTGACGCAGATTCGAAACGGCCTGATACCCAGTGAATCCCAGTAGAGACAGTGACGGGATACCTCGCCCATCACCCACTCGCCTAGTTCGATGATTTGTCCAGTTCGTTCTGCTACGGGGATGAACTCCAGGGGCGACACCATGCCGCGCTCGGGATGTTTCCACCGCACCAATGCCTCCATGCTGACGACTTCACCAGTTTTGATATCGATCTGCGGCTGGTAGCGCAATTCCAGTTCCTGATTCCTCAGAGCATTGCGAAGTTCTTCCTCCATCTTCAGTTGCTCAACGGCCCGGGAGTTCATCTCTTCATCATAGAAGCGGTAGCAGGCCCGACCCTCGGCTTTGGCGACGTACATCGCGGTATCGGCGTTTCGAACCAGCGTGTCCGGGTCGATACCGTCATGCGGATAGAGCGCGATGCCGATACTAGGGGTCACGACGGGGTTGTGCGACTGCAGAGCGATGGGCTCGGATAGGGTGTTCAGGATCCGCTGCGCCACCCGTTCGACATGCCTCGTATCCTCAACATCCGATAGCACCACGGTGAATTCATCGCCACCTAATCGAGCAATTTCCGTGTTACCCGTGTTGTTTTCAGCTTCATTCTCGGCACTTACGTCCGAGAAATAGTTGATGGCGTCGTCTTCTCGCAGCTCCGAGGTCAAGCGCTTGGCGATTTCAACTAACAAGCGGTCGCCGCGGCCATGACCAATGGAATCATTGATTCGCTTGAAGTGATCAAGATCGATAAACAGCAACGCTGCGTTGGAATTTCGTCTTTGGCTGCGCTTAATAATGCGCGTCAACTGCTCGTTGAAGCTGCGTCGATTGGGTAGACTGGTTAGAGGATCGTAGTAAGCGAGGTAGCGAAGCCTGTCTTCCTGTCGCTTCAATGCGTTGAACGCGTTACTGGCACGCAGCATGTACTGAACATCTCGGCCCAGAAGTGACCAGTTTACCGGCTTGGTTTTGTATTGGGTTGCACCTGCTTTGAAGCCAGCATCTATAGACTGCCTATCGTCCGAACCCGTCACAATCATAATGGGGATGGATTCGCCCTGTGGCAGTTGACGAAGCCTTTCACACACTTCTAGCCCGGTCATTCCAGGCATTTCGACATCCAGGAATACAAGATCGGGTCGCTCGCGTACAAAGACGTCAAGTGTTTCCAAGCCGTCTGCAGCTTCCACGACAATCATGCCTTCTGCTTCAAGACACTGACGTGTTAGCAACCGCACGTTCTGATCGTCGTCGCTGACCAGTATCTTTGCGCGGTGGCGAGGTTGTTCTTTATTAGGCATCGGGCGCCAGATTAATGCTTCTTGTACGGGTTGTAGGCTATCATCACTGCGACCCAACGCCTAGTGGGAAAGCAGCTTTTGGCTTGATATGCCGACCAGGTATGGCGCAGGTTTAGGGCATTGCAAACAGGGGAGAAGCAGGACCTTTCATGCGGATGATTCCGACAGCATTCGTCAGGCTACTTGTGCCGATGCTCGTCATAGGCGCGGCCCTCTGGCTCCGTGGCTTCACCGATAATCTATCACCGGAAAGTCGCGTGGTGTTGGACTATCTGCCCTACCTGCTGTGTGTTGTTGCCCTGTTTCTCGCATATCAATTCAATCGCTGCCGCTTGATGTTGGCGACGGTAGGAGTGGGAGTCTTTTTTTGGGTTGTACAGAACCAGCTGCAGGTCAGCTTGACGCAAGCTGAGGCCGGTCGTATCTACCTTGCGGTCAGCCTCGCGCTTCCTCTGCAGTGTATGTTGTTGCTGCTTATACCCGAAACAGGTATCTGGAATCGGCAAGGTCTTACTTTCAGCATCTTGTTCGCTGTGATCGCGCTAGCCTGCAGTGTGCTAGCACATTGGCTGCCCTCGGCGACCGAAACAGCCGCGCAGTATTATCGCGCCCGTCCTGTTGAGGGTTACGTGCTTTCGCTGGGTGCGAGCTTGCTGACCGTCTTGGTGATTGTTGTTGGTATCGCTCTGGTAATACTCAGGGAAGGTGATGTCGAAGCGTCTTTGCTGGGCGTATTGCTAGCGCTGGCCCTCAGCCTTGCGCTGCTGCACCTGCCTTCGGTTTCGGTAGTCATGTCCGTGGCGGCAGGTCTGTGTGTAGTCTGGGGCCTGATGCGTAGCACCCATGCGATGGCCTATCGAGATGAATTGACAGGCCTGCTTGGGCGCAGAGCCTTGACCGAACGTTTGGAAAGATTGGGACGCCGGTACTGTATTGCCATGCTGGACGTTGACCATTTCAAAAAATTCAATGACAAACATGGTCATGATGTCGGTGATGAAGTACTACGCATGGTGTCCTCACAGATCAGTAGAGTGGGAGGTGGCGGCACTGCCTATCGCTACGGGGGCGAGGAATTTTGCGTTGTTTTCCCGCGTCGTTCGGCGCAGGAAGCTGCTGCTGAATTAGATAGGGTAAGAAAAGATATCGCTGATTACCGTCTTTCACTTCGCAACCACGCCCTGCGACCGGTCAAATCGCGTGATGGGGCGCGCAGACGTGGGGCAACGCGACTAGGTAAAAATCAGGTGGCTGTGACGATCAGCGCGGGTGTAGCTGAGCGCAGCGATCAATTTCCTAAAGCCGACGCTGTAGTAATGAATGCAGACAAGATGCTCTATCGGGCTAAGAAATCAGGACGCAATCGAGTCGTGTTTTAGCGCAGGCGCTTTCTGCCGCTCACGACGAAACGTTCTCAAGCCAAGACCATTAAGAGAATAACCGTTCCCGGCGTTTGTTGCGCTGCTCTTGAACAAAGCGCGGTAGCTGCTGTAGGGGGATAGCCGGGCTGTAGTAAAAGCCCTGTACCTGTTGGCAATTTTGAGAGCGCAAAAACTCAATTTGCTCGTGTGTCTCTGCGCCCTCTGCAACCACTAACATGCCCAAGCGATGGGCCATTTCAATAATCATTGTGCAAACCGCTTCTTGATGCGGGTTGCGCGGCAGGTCGCGCACAAAACACTGATCGATTTTCAGGGCCGTTATAGGAAGCTCTGTAAGGTGAGAAAGCTGTGAAAATCCTGTTCCAAAATCGTCGAGCGAGAACGATATTCCCAGGGTCCTGAGTACGTCCATTCGCTCTTTGATAGCGCCTGGGCTTTTCAAAATGGTGGATTCGGTGAGTTCAAATTCAAGTCGCGAAGCATCGGCGCCACTGCGCTTCACGATGTCTTTGACGATATCAAGGAAACGATTATCCTGAATCTGTGAAAATGAGATGTTGACTGCCACATCGACATCTTGCATGCCCTGTTCGCCGAGCCAGATGATCGCGGAACAGGCGTGTTGTATGACCTGATAGCCAATCGTTTTCATCAGCCCCATGTCTTCGCAGGTCGAGAGAAACTCCCCAGGGGTCAATAGGCCGCGCTCGGGGTGGTTCCAACGCAGCAAGGCCTCCAGTCCAACGAGCTGACCGTTGCGAAGATCGATACGGGGTTGATAGTGCAGCTCAAACTGATTCTTGCGTACAGCATTTCTCAGCTCTGCCGCGAGAGAGTTACCCCCTGCGACATCGAACATAAGGCGCTCTGAGTAGCGTACAAACTTTCCACCCTGTACGCTTTTTGCCT
The DNA here is from genome assembly GCA_039178015.1 of Pseudomonadota bacterium. Classification (GTDB taxonomy): domain Bacteria; phylum Pseudomonadota; class Gammaproteobacteria; order Pseudomonadales; family Halieaceae; genus JARRPM01. The sequence goes on along the minus strand of JBCDFM010000006.1, from coordinate 36,990 downwards.
GTTGCATTGCGCTTCGGGAGTTATCCACGAGGTCAGAAAATTCGGTGCCATCATCCGGATAAATAGCGGCTCCAATGCTCGCCTCAACCGATACCTGTTGCTCGCTTAAAATCATAGGAGCGGAGATGGAGTGGAGCATTTTGTCCGCAATTAGTTCGACGTCTGCCGCGGAGTTAACATCCTCGAGTACCACCGCGAACTCGTCGCCACCCAGTCGTGCGATGCTGTCTGTACTGCGCATCTTGTTTACCAGGCGGCGGGATATGGTCTTGATCATCAGGTCGCCGTCGGCTTCGCCATAGTTGTCGTTCACATTGGCAAATTGATCTACGTTGATGTAGAGCAAGGCAGTATTGAATCCGTATCGCTCAGATCGATTCATCGCGCGCTCCAGATGCGCTCTAAAACCTGCGCGATTCAGCGCGCCAGTCAGTGCATCGCGATTGGAGAGCTGCAGAATCTGATCTCGGGCTTCCTTGAGTTGGATACTGTAGTCGAGGATACGATGTACTAACTGGTCCTGCAGATGCCCTCTAACCAAATAGTCCTGGGCACCGTATTCTCTTAGCTGGGCGGTCGTTTTCTCAGACGCATCGTCCAGCAACAGAATAATAGGCGCGGTAGCATTGTTCTTTTGAGCCAGACGTAACAGGTACTCTGTTTCAGGCCCATTTGCCATGATGACCGCGTCAATGGACGGATCTAACAGAGACTCCAGAGGCCTGCGCATTAAGTTTTGGGAGGCCAATTGAAATCGCGTGGGTGCAGCGCGCTCCAAGCAGGCGGACAGGATCAAATGATCTGTCTTATGCTCCGAGATAATCAGTACTGTATGCTGGTCCACTCGTTTGCCCTAACACGTCCCGCTTTCAGACAGCGCCAGCAAGTCTGCGCCGGCACAATCCCGCCGCAGATTCGTATGGAGCCGCTTTATTCTTTATATAACATGAAGTTATACGGAATAATTGAGTGAAATTCTAGTGAATGTTTATTAAAAATTACCAGCTCCCCGCCGATTTTGATCGCCAGGTGCTGGATCTGATGCGTGTGCTAGACTTGGCGTCCGTTGTTTCCGCCCCCATATAGTCCCTATGAGTGTTGCCTCGGACAAACTGGAAGTGATTCGCCAGCAGGTGCAGCTTCACCTGGATAACGAACTGAGCAAGCAGCTGACTCCTGCCCAGGAGGCGCAGCTTAAAGATGAGATCAGGTCACAGCTAGAGCGACACAACGCAGTAATCGTCGCACACTACTACACCTCACCAGCAATTCAGGCGCTGGCAGAAGAAACCGGCGGTTGTGTGTCGGATTCACTGGAAATGGCCCGCTTCGGGCATGACCACGCTGCAGAGACCTTAATTGTTGCGGGTGTCAAATTCATGGGCGAAACCGCTAAGATCCTAACACCAGACAAACGTGTTCTGATGCCGACGCTGGAGGCCACCTGCTCGCTGGACTTAGGATGTCCCGCCGATGAATTTTCAGCCTTTTGCGATCAACATCCCGACCGACAGGTGGTGGTCTATGCCAACACCTCTGCCGCGGTGAAGGCGCGGGCGGATTGGGTGGTTACCTCCAGTATTGCTCTGCAACTGGCTGAGTATCTGGCAGATGAGGGAGAGAAAATCATTTGGGCGCCGGACCGCCATCTGGGTGACTATGTACGCCGTGAATCCGGGGCGGATATTTTGATGTGGGACGGCGCCTGCATCGTTCATGAAGAGTTCAAGGCCCGAGGGATCGCCGATCTGAAGAAGGTGTATCCGGACGCTGCCGTGCTTGTACACCCAGAATCGCCGGCATCGGTGCTGGAACTGGCGGATCGAGTGGGCTCTACGACGCAAATCATCCAAGCCGCAGTCGAAATGGATAATCCCCAGTTTATCGTGGCAACAGATCAGGGCATTTTCTACAAGTTGCAACAACAGGCTCCGGATAAAGAATTCATCATAGCCCCCACGGCAGGCAATGGAGCAGCTTGTCGAAGCTGCGCTAACTGTCCCTGGATGGCGATGAACGATCTCGAGTCACTGGCTGGCGCATTCGACCGCAACGATAATGAAATTTTTGTGGATCCGGCTGTTGGCCGACGGGCGATGGTGCCGCTGCGCAGGATGTTAGACTTCGCAGCAAAAATGCGACTCGCTGTGAAGGGTAACGCCTGAGTAGCCCTGTTCACCTCAGCCGTCTAGGGCAGCTCGGATCTCAGCAATATCTTCCAGACGTTGATTGATTTTGGCGGTAGTCAGATAGTCTCCCCGGGTGAGTTTGAGGGCATAGCGTAGTTGTGTCTCTGCCTGATCCAGATTGCCCTTGAGAATGAAGTACTCGGCTCGCGATTGATGCAGTCCAATGATATTGCCAGACAGGCCCTGCACTTCGGCAAGCAGATACCACAAACCGGGATCATTTGGCTTGAGCTTACTCTGATCTTCCAACACCTCTTCAGCAATGTGTGACTGACCGTCCATCATCAAGGCTCGAGCGTAGGTCATGGTCAAAGGATGATTGTCAGGCGATAGTCTCAGCCGGTTGGAAAGAGTCTTGATAGCCTTTTTGGGCTCATCGCGTGCCATATCGATCTCGGCAGCCGCGATAACATACTCGATCCGATCAGGCTGTTGCGACCATATGCCGTCCAGCTCCAGTGCCGCCTCATCAGCCTTGCCCGCGCTGGTGAGCGCCATCACCAGGCCGTATCTGGCCGCTTCTTCTGATCGTGGTTCACCCTCCAATTCTCCGCGGAATCGCTGCACTGCTTCCTCGGGTGAGCGAGCTAGCTGATTGGCTACTCGCGCCCGCATCAGTTGATAGTCCAGAGACACTTTGGGTTCCTGTTTGGGATATTGTTGCGCGCGGTTGCGAGTATCGGCAATCCGGTTTTCAGTCAGCGGGTGAGTGCGCAAGAATTCTGGTATCCGGCCGCTGCCTGAAAACCTTGAAGCTTGCATCATGCGTTCGAACATGGCCGGCGCAGCATGCGGATCAAAGCCAGCTTCCGCTAACGTTTGCATGCCCACGCGATCGGCTTCCTGCTCGTTAGTCCGGCTGTAACGGAGAGCCGAATCCTGTGCCGCCGCTTGTGATGCGGCAAGACCGGCCATGCCCGCGTCTCCACCTACGGTTGCCATCAGCACGAAGCTTGCCAACATTGCAGCCAGCGCGAGCGGTTGGTTGCGCTGTTGAAATTCCACTCCTCTTGAGAAGTGTCTTTGGCTTAGGTGTGCGATCTCGTGAGCTAACACGGTGACCAGCTCGTCCTCGGTTTGAGCGTACATGAGTAAGCCATTATTTACACCGATGACTCCACCGGGTACCGCAAATGCGTTGATGTCCGGGCTATCGACAATGACTAGCTCCACCCGGCGGTCTTCCAGCTGGCTATGAGTGACCAAAAGATAGATTAAATGTTCGAGGTACTCGTGAAGCAATGGGTCATCGACCGTCTGAGCCTGGCTGCGAAAGATTCGCAGCCAGGCGCGACCCAGCTGATACTCAAATTCGGCGGAGAACATACTGGTGCTTGACTCACCGAGGTTCGGAAGTTTGAGATCTTGAGTTGCGCCGTTTGGCGTTATGACCATTAACCACGTCAATACGACACCCAGCCAAAGCGGCGAGTGGCCGTTTCGTCTCTGTCGCCATTTTTTAGGCATAACTCATTGTTACCACGCAAAAGTAGAGCACAACCGTTAATTGTACGCCAGCGAGCTCAGATTGGGGCACGCGAGTGCCACAATGCACAATTGGATTGAATCTGATCTTTGAAGTTCATTATGCCTATGCGAATCGATATACTGAGCCGCCTTCAACAGGAGCCACAAGACTATGTCAGAGGAGACCCCTTTGGAGTTAGATGCCAGAGGCCTGGTCTGCCCTATGCCCCTGCTAAAAGCGAAGCGAGCGCTCAACGAGATGTCGTCAGGTCAGCAGCTGAGAGTGCTGTCAACCGATCAGGGTTCGGTACGTGATTTTAAAGTATTCTCGGAACAGTCTGGACATATCTTGCTAGACAGTGATGAGGCTGATGGTGTCTACCGTCATCTGCTTCAGAAAGCGGAACATTCCTGAGAGAAAACTGCATGTTTGAAGTACTGAATAAATGGTACCGACGTTACCTATTTGAGGAAGAATCAGTCCTCTTATTGGTGTTGTTAACGGTTGGGATCCTATTGGTGATGACCATTGGCGATATCATTGCACCGGTGATAGCGGCTTTGGTGCTGGCCTTTTTGATGGAGGGCGTATCCAGTCAGCTTGAGAAACGTGGTGTGCCGCAATGGATTGGAGTTTCCGTCGCTTATGTTGTGTTCATAGGCGGTTTTCTGGCTGTAACGCTGGGTGTGTTGCCACTGGCATGGCGCCAGCTTTCCAGTTTGGCGAGCGAGATGCCGCGTATGCTAGAGCAGGGGCGTCAGTTTCTGGGCGTACTGCCTGCGCGCTATCCGGATATCTTTTCTGAGGCACAAATCAACGAACTGGTTGCCTTAGCAAAAGCCGAGATTGGAGCGGTCGGGCAGACGGTGGTGAGTCTGTCTGTAGCCTCTATACCGGGTTTGTTCACCGTCCTGATCTACATGGTCTTGATTCCTATGCTGGTGTTTTTTTTCTTGAAGGACAAACAGGTTTTGCTCGATTGGTCCGGCAGCTTTTTGCCTAAGGAAAGGCCATTGTTGCGCCGAATCTGGGGCGAGATGAACATGCAGTTCGCCAACTACGCTCGCGGTAAGGTATTGGAGATTATTATTGTCGGCGCCGTGAGCTACGTCGCCTTTATCTGGATGGGCTTGAACTACGCTGCGCTATTAGCGCTATCGGTGGGTCTATCCGTAGTGATTCCCTACATCGGGGCTGCGCTTGTCACGCTGCCGGTTGTCATAGTGGGCTTCTTCCAGTGGGGGCTTGGCAGTGAATTTTATACGCTGTGTGCGGTCTACCTGATCATCCAGGTTCTGGACGGCAACGTATTGGTACCGCTGCTATTTTCTGAAGCGGTGAACCTGCACCCCGTGGCCATATTGATGGCGGTGTTGTTTTTTGGCGGTATCTGGGGTTTGTGGGGTGTGTTTTTTGCGATACCACTGGCGACTATGATCAAAGCGATAATCGACGCCTGGCCCCGGCCAGCTATGGAGCCTGAGCCCGATAAGGTCGAAGAGACTACGCAACCTCTGATGGAGTAAGTAATGTCATTGAAAACCCACTGGCAGGGACTGAGCGCCCTGCCCGTCATATTCCTTGCGCTGTTCGTTTCCGCATGCTCGCCCGAAAGATCGTCAGCGCCGGCTACACCGGCACCCTCAGCACCTGTGCAGCCGGTGGCGAGCCCAAGCGATGAGTACCAGTATCGTTTTTTAACCCTACCCAATGAAATGCAGGTGCTACTGATCTCCGATCCAGATGCTGTTAAAGCCGCGGCCGCGCTCGATGTCAATGTCGGTAGCGGTGATAACCCGCCAGACCGCCAGGGTTTGGCACACTTTCTAGAGCACATGCTGTTTTTGGGTACTGAGAAGTATCCCGATCCCGCCGAGTATGAGCAGTACATTACCGAACATGGGGGCTCTCGAAATGCCTTTACGAGTCTCGGCAACACCAACTATTTCTTTGACATCAACGCCGAGTATTTGCCTGAGGCATTGGATCGATTTGCCCAGTTTTTCATTGCCCCTAAATTTGATGAGGGCTACGTAGAACGGGAAAAGAATGCGGTAGAGGCGGAGTTTCAAATGGGACTGAAAAGCGACGGACGTCGCAACCTCGATGTACTACAGACAGTGATGAACCCCGCGCATCCCTTCAGCCAATTCACGGTAGGCTCGCTGGAGACGCTGGAGGATCGACCGGGCTCCACCATCAGGGAAGAGTTGATCAACTTCTATAACAGTCACTACTCTGCGAACATCATGCGCCTGGTTGTGCTAGGTACAGAATCCTTGGACGAGCTTGAGTCCATGGTTGTCCCCCTGTTTAGTGCAGTACCCAACAACGACTTCGAACAGGGTGAAGTTCCAGTGCCCCTGTTTTTACCGGACAGCCTGCCCAAGCTGGTGACAGTGCAACCACAGGCCACTTTGCGGCAGCTGGATCTTTCATTTCCAATACCCGATTTTCGCGCAGATTATGATGCGAAGCCGGTCTCGTATCTTGGCAATCTGGTGGGTCACGAGGGTAAGGGTAGTCTGCTATCGCAGCTGAAGGCTGAGGGACTGGCCGAAGGCTTGTCTGCTGGCCAGGGTTTGTCATGGCGCGGGGGTGGCTTGTTTAGCGTCAGCATCTCTCTAACCGAGAAAGGCGTAGCCGAGTATCCGCGCATCCTGCAGCTGTTCTTTAGCTACATGGATATGCTCCGTCAGCAAGGTGCTAAGGAGTGGCTCTATGACGAGCAGGCCCGCATTGCGGATTTAACATTCAGATTCAGATCAGAAACACCGCCTATGCGTTATGTAAGTCAGGTAGCCGGGAGTATGCAGTTGTTTCCCTCGGAACACATCCTGCAGGGGCCTTATCTCATGGATCGCTATGACGAGGCGATGATCAACGGCCTGATTCAACAGATCACCGCCGACAACGTTGTCGTTACGCTAACCGATGATAGTGTCGAAACGGATGAGGTTTCGCCGTTCTATGATGTACCGTTCGCACGCCAGTCTGTTGGCGAGGAACAAGTTGCTGTTTGGGCGGAGAGTGTGGAACAGGCAGCCTTGCACTTGCCTGAGCCAAACCAGTTTATTGCCAGCAACGTTACACTGGTGCCTCGCGAGGCGCAGTCATCCCCGCACCCAACTCTGGCTCTAGAGCAACCGCGCAAATCGATATGGTTTATGCAGGATCAGGAGTTTGAAGTGCCCAAGGGCGCTACCTACATTAACTTCCGATCGCCAGAGGTAGGCGCTAGCGCGAGGCAAACTGCGGCAGCGGTGCTGTATACCGCAGTGCTAAAAGACGATGTCAATGAGTTTACCTACCCTGCATTGCTGGCCGGACTCAGCTTTAATTTTTACAAACATGCTCAGGGTATTAGCCTGCGAATCACTGGATACAATGATAAGCAGGCCTTGCTCCTGGATGACTTGCTGAAGGTAGTTGCTGATCCACAGTTTAATCCGCAGCGCTTTGATGACATTCGCAAGGATCTAATCAGAGCATTGGAAAACAGCGTTGCAGGTCGGCCAACGAGCCAGGTCATCAACGATCTGCGCGAAGCACTGCTCTACGGAGAATGGGGAGAACAGGCACTGATTGAGCAGTTGGAACAGATGGACCTGGCAGAGCTGAAAGCGTATGCGCGTCGTTTTTGGGCTGGTGCGACGGCGGAGGTGCTTATCTATGGCAACTATGAAAAGAGCTCTGTAGATCGGGTGGCCAAGATGCTGGACGGTATTATTGCTAAGTCACCTGCGCCCGATTTACCTGACCTGCGGGTGTTGAAACTGGCCCCTGGTGAATCACTGCAATACGACGTGAAAGTTCCCCATGATGATTCGGTTGTGGCCTGGTATCTGCAGGGAGCGGATAGAAGTTGGCGAGATCTGGCTGCAACAGGGTTAACCTCTCAGATGATCAAGTCCGGGTTCTTTCAGCAACTGCGCACGGAACAACAGTTGGGTTATGTGGCCAGCGCTTTCGACTGGCCACAGCTTGAGGTGCCAGGCCTGGTGTTGCTGATTCAGTCTCCTGTTGCCGATGCACCGAAGGTGGTATCTGCAATGAGCACGTTTATGAGTGGAGTTGCGGCGAGCCTGGATGAAGCGCAATTTATCCGCAATCAGAAAGCCCTGTTGACCGACATCCTCAAGCCGGACAAAAACCTATGGGAGCGAGCGGATTTTTATTGGCAATCGATTGCTCGGAAGCAGTATGAGTTCGATGGACGCGAACTGATGGCAGAGGCGGTGCGTGCGTTCAAGCTGGAGGATTGGCTTGCTTACTATCAGAGCGTGTTTGTTGACCAGGCACACTCGCTGCAAGTGATAGCGCCGGGAAAATGGGGTGTACTGCCTGAGGGTGAATACGAGGTATTTGACTCTGCCGACGCTATCAAACAAGACCACGCCAGCTATCTAATCAATTGAAGATTGGGGCCGAAAAGCGCGAAAAATAGCGTTCTAAAATAGAACTAATATATGAATATTTGCGGGTTTAGGATAAAGTCGAACACGTTGGGCCAGCTGGATAGCTGGCCTTTACGCTGTGTTTGCTTTCGAACCGGGCGTATTCGAGCGCTTCTGCTTTTTAAGTTCTAAATTAGAACTATGTCGTTGCTCGCATTTACAGTGCTGCCTGGTGACAGCTCAGAGGACGAGTATGACAGACGATACAGACCCCCTGGAGACCCGGGAATGGCTGGATGCGTTGGACGCGGTAACAGACCATAGTGGCCCTGAGCGTGCGGCGTTTTTGCTCGCAGAATTGACCAAGCACGCCAACGAAAAGCGCTTAAATCTGCCGCCGGCGATCACCACGCCATTTTCAAACACGATTGCGCCGGATCAAGAAAAAATGATGCCCGGGGATCTATTTATGGAACGGCGAATACGCTCGCTTGTGCGTTGGAATGCGCTGGCCATGGTGATGCGGGCGAATGACAATGACGATCATCTCGGCGGCCATATTTCGAGCTTCTCTTCATCAGCCACCCTCTATGATGTGGGCTGCAACTACTTTTTTCGTGGCACTGAAGGCGGACATCCAGGCGACCTAGTGTATTACCAGGGTCATAGCGCGCCCGGCATGTATGCTCGATCTTACCTTGAAGGGCGGCTAGACGAGGAGCAGTTGGACAACTTTCGTAGAGAGGTAGATGGGAATGGCTTGTCTTCCTATCCGCACCCCTGGCTGATGCCCAACTACTGGCAGTTTCCAACAGTCTCCATGGGCCTTGGTCCCATACAGGCTATCTACCAGGCGCATGTTATGAAGTACCAGCAAAGCCGGGGGCTGGTAGATCATGGTGATAGAAACATTTGGTGTTTTATGGGTGACGGTGAATGTGATGAACCAGAATCTCTCGGCGCTATTTCATTAGCGGGCCGTGAACGGCTCGGCAATCTGCACTTCGTTATCAACTGTAATCTCCAGCGTTTGGATGGCCCGGTGCGTGGTAACGGCAATATTATTCAGGAACTAGAGGGTGTCTTTCGGGGTGCAGGGTGGCACGTATTAAAGGTGATTTGGGGGCGCAAATGGGACCCGCTGCTGGAGCGAGATCATTCGGGACTACTTCAAAAGCGCATGGACGAAGTCTGCGATGGCGAGCTGCAAAATTATAAGTTCAACGGAGGCGCCTACACGCGGGAGCATTTTTTCGGCAAATATCCCGAACTGTTGGAACTGGTCTCTGACCTGACGGATGAAGACATCATGTACCTTAATCGAGGAGGTCATGACCCCTACAAAGTGTATGCAGCCTATGCCGTTGCCGAAGAGGAAGCGGTCAGGCCCACGGTCATATTGGCCATGACGGTAAAGGGTTACGGAACCGGTGAGGCGGGCGAGGCCCACAACGAAACGCATGCTTTGAAGAAGCTGGACATGGACAGTTTAAAAGCGTTTCGCGATCGATTCGCTATCCCGATATCAGATGCTGAACTGAAACACGTGCCTTACTACCGGCCGTCGCCTGACAGCCCCGAGATGCGCTATATGAAACAGCGTCGCGATGCTCTGGGCGGTGCCCTGCCAACGCGGCGCGCTACCTTCGAACCGCTTAATGTGCCCGCGCTGGCCGCGTTCAATAGTCAGTTAAAAGGCAGCGGAAAGCGCGAGATATCGACAACGATGGCGTTTGTACGTCTGTTATCAACCTTGGTTAAAGACAAGGAGATCGGCGAGCGGGTGGTACCCATCGTGCCTGATGAAGCCAGGACGTTTGGCATGGAAGGCATGTTCCGCCAACTGGGCATTTACTCCTCAGTGGGTCAACGCTACACGCCCCATGATTCCGGTCAGATCATGTTTTACAAAGAAGATAAGAAGGGTCAGATCCTGGAGGAGGGTATCAATGAAGCAGGCGCGTTTTCTGCTTGGCTAGCGGTCGCCACCTCTTATTCAACCAGTGCCTACCCCATGGTGCCATTCTATATTTTTTACTCCATGTTCGGGTTTCAACGGGTTGGAGATCTCGCCTGGGCCGCAGGAGATGCACAGGCCAGAGGTTTCTTGATAGGCGCTACCGCTGGACGCACGACGCTCAATGGCGAAGGTTTACAACACCAGGACGGGCACAGCCACCTGCTCGCCTCAACCATACCAAACTGTATTAGCTACGATCCCACCTATGCTTATGAACTTGCAGTGATCATTAACGACGGTCTGGACAAGATGTTTCATAAGGGTGAGAACCACTTCTACTACATCACGACTATGAACGAGAACTACGTGCAACCGGAGATGCCACAGGGTGTGGAAGAGGGCATTATCCGCGGCATGTACCCGCGCAAATTGACCGCCAAAGCGTCCGGTCCGACAGTGCAGCTGATGGGTTCAGGTGCGATCCTGCTAGAGGTTGAAGCGGCGGCTGACATGTTGGAAAAAGACTACGGTGTGAGTGCCGATATCTGGAGCGTTACCAGCGTCAATCAACTGCATAGAGACGGCAAAACAGCGCTCAGGTGGAACATGTTGCATCCACAGGAAGCGCCGCGAGTGCCCTTCATCACGCAACAGCTGCAGGGGCGAGCAGGTCCTGTCATCGTGGCAACGGATTATGTAAAAACCTATACCGATCAGCTGCGTGAGTTCATACCGCAGCGCTATGTCACCCTGGGCACGGATGGCTTTGGCAGATCCGATACGCGCAAGAAGCTGCGCGACTATTTTGAAATCAGCAGAGAATACATCGTCCTTGCCGCACTTCATGCCCTGGCGGAAGAGGGCCAGTTCGAGCGTGAGAAACTGCCCGACGTCATTCGTGGTCTGGGAATACCAGCGGATAAGATCGACCCGCTGTTGGCTTGAGGAAACGCACATGACTACAGCGCAAGTGACCGTGCCCGACATCGGCGGCGCCGAGGGAGCGGAAGTCATTGAAATCCTCGTCGCTGTAGGGGACGAGGTGGTGGTCGATCAGGGGCTCATCGTCCTGGAGTCCGATAAGGCGTCAATGGAAATCCCGTCAACTCTGGCAGGCAAGGTGGTTGAGCTCCTCGTGTCCGAGGGGGAGGAGCTGGCGGAGGGCGCGCCCGTTGCGCTGATAGCGGTGGCCGATGGGGAAACTACTGCAGATCAATCTGTTGGTGAAGTTGAGCAGTCCAAATTGGTGGATGCCTCTACGGATGGCAGCGATGTGGACACTTTTCAACCTTCAGAAGAAACTGACCGGCAACCAGAGGAAAGCACTGGAGCGCCGCGGGCCAGCACGTCCGCTATCGAGCAACTGGTTGTGGTACCTGATATTGGAACGGACGACGCCGTAGAGTTAATCGAAGTCTGCGTCAGCGCCGGTGATTCGGTAGCCGAGGGCGACTCTTTAGTCGTATTGGAGTCGGATAAAGCGTCCATGGAAGTCCCATCCCCACTGGCTGGCGAAGTGTTGGAACTGCTCGCTGATGCTGGCACTACCGTTTCACAAGGCGACAAGCTAATGACAATCAAAGCTACGGTCGCCGAGCAGTCACCCGCGCCAGAGCGGGCAAAAGCTGATAGCTCATCCGGTGACTCGGCGGAAAGTGCACCCATTCCCAAGGCGAATGAGTCGTCGACTGGGTCACAAATCGTTCCTTCTACACCAGCACCGGCGACACCAACACCAAGGGTGATGGCGCAGTCGGAGCCTGCTACGAACGAATCTACCAGCATTTATGCCGGGCCTGCCGTACGCAAACTCGCACGGGAATTTGGTGTGGATTTGCAGCAAGTAAACGGCTCTGGACCAAAAGAGCGGGTGCTCAAGGAAGATCTTCAGCAGTTCGTCAAGCGGGCACTTAGCAGTCGGTCTGCTGCCGTTTCTTCCGCTGGCCCCGGCATTCCGGCGGTACCCGACATCGATTTCAGCCAATTTGGTCCTGTGGAAGTCACTAAGCGCAACAGACTGGAGAAACTCACTGCAGATAATATGCAGCGCAGTTGGCTTAATGTGCCTCACGTCACTCAGTTTGATCAGGCGGATATCACTGAGCTAGAAGCGTTTCGCAAAAGTATGAAGGCGGAAGCAGAGCGACGAGATACCCGCCTGACACCGATGCCCTTTTTATTGAAGGCCTGCTCGGTTGCGCTACGAGAGCACCCAAAGCTGGCGAGCTCGCTGGCAGCAGGTGGCGATGAATTGGTTTTCAAACAGTACTGTCATATCGGCATGGCCGTGGACACACCCGCCGGGCTCGTGGTTCCTGTCATCCGTGATGTCGATAAGAAAACTGTATGGCAGCTTGCCGATGATGCGTTAACACTGGCGCACAAGGCTCGCGACCGCAAGCTGGCACCCGGCGAAATGAAGGGCGGTTGCTTCACCATCTCTAGCCTCGGGAGCATTGGTGGTTCGGGATTCACACCCATCGTCAATACGCCGGAAGTCGCGATTCTGGGTGTATCCAATGCTGAAATGCGGCCCGTGTGGGACGGCGAATCATTTCTGCCCAGGAAAATGCTGCCACTTGCCCTGTCTTATGATCATCGCGTCATTAATGGCGGTGACGGGGGCCGTTTCTTATCGTATCTCGTCCGGCTGCTGGGAGATATTCGCCAACTGCTGATGTGATGCGCCATAATCCGGCCTGACCCACGAAGTTTTGGTATTGACGCTGCTTGCTAGTTTTTGAGTCGTTTATCAGTTCTTGAGGAAGGAGAGGTATGCCGGGCAGCTCTCAGCCGTGGAAAGAGGCGTTTCTCATCGAGCACAAGCTGCGCGATGAGTTCTTGTCACACGCCGAGACCTGGTTCGAACCGCTTGCGCCGTTGCTGGTTTCTCGCTTTTTCGAAGAGCCGAATCGCGCCAGCCCTGTCCTGCTGGGCGTGAATGGTAGTCAGGGCTCTGGAAAGAGTACATTCTGTGCCTATCTCAGCGCTTTACTTCAAGCACAATATGACTTGAGCGTTCTTGTGCTGTCTCTGGATGACTTCTACCTAACACGAGAGGAACGGCGTCATCTTGGTGCATCTGTGCATCCGTTGCTCGCTACTCGGGGTGTGCCCGGCACACATGACATCGCCCTGCTCACGAAAACGCTCGACGAGCTATGGTCAATGGAGCAAAAACGAACGGTGCCGATACCCCGCTTTAATAAGGCAACTGATGATAGGCATTCACCGGACAATTGGGATGAGGTAACGGGGCCTGTCGATATTGTCTTGCTGGAGGGCTGGTGCATGGGTGCGCGGCCACAAAGCACAAAGGAGCTGCAGCACCCTGTAAACGAGCTTGAGCGCTCTGAGGATGTAAACTGTACCTGGCGGAACTATGCAAACAACGCCTTGGAGCAGACTTTTCTGCCGCTATACGAGCGGGTGGATGCGTGGATTATGCTGGCCGCCCCGTCCTTCGCCTGCGTATTCGATTGGCGTCTGGAGCAGGAGAAGAAGCTGGCTAGCGTGACGACAGATGAAAACAACGCTGTCATGAATCCAGTTATGATCAAGCGGTTTACGCAGTTATTCGAGAGACTCACCGCTCATTGCCTCGCGCGTTTACCCGATAAGGTAGACTATCTTCTGCAACTTAATGAGTCGCGTGATATCGTCTCGACCCGACCGGCTTGGCGCATCGAATCATGAATGGTAGCTTGCGCCTTGTGTTCACAGATCTTGACGGCTCACTCCTAGATCACGACAGCTACAGCTATCGCGAGGCATTGCCTCAGCTGCATACCTTGCAGCGGAGAGCTGTTCCTGTGATTCCCGTGAGCAGTAAGACGGCCTCCGAGATTGGCGTATTGCGACGTGAACTCGATAATGGGCATCCCTTTATTGCCGAAAATGGCGCGGCGGTATATGTACCAGAGGGATACTTCGAGGAAGCACCGACTGGGGTGACCGCGCGTGATGGCTACTGGTTGTATGAGCTTTCTGCACGACGAGAAACATGGTTGGCAGTTTTGGATGACTTGCGAAAGGAGTTCGAAGGCGAGTTCGAAAACTTTTTCGAGGTCGGTGTAGATGGCATTGCTCGCATGACTAACTTATCACCGCAGGCAGCGGCATTGGCGAACGCGCGTGAATACAGCGAGCCGGTGAAATGGTGTGGTAGTGAGCAGCGTCGTAACGAATTTGTCGACGCGCTACGCGACAAGGGTGCATCGGTATTGCAGGGCGGACGCTTTTTATCGGTATCGGGCGATTGTGATAAGGGTAGAGCGCTCTGCTGGCTGCGCAGTATTTTTATGGAGCAGTCGAGATACAGCACATGTGATGATTTGGCGATTGGTGATAGCGGCAACGATATTGCTATGCTGGAGGCTGCGGGCACTGCTTTGCTGGTGAGATCGCCTGCTCATGGATTTCCGACCTTGAATCGAGTTGATAAGGTTATCCATAGCCATCACTATGGACCAGCGGGCTGGGCGGAAGGCGTTGAGGTGTGGCTAGCGTCCTCGCAGGTGCTTGAAAAAGGAGCTGAGATTTAAGATATGGCGGACTTTCACCAAAACGGCATAGTTACAACGCTGCATAATCTGGCGCAGCGTCCGGTGGAAGAGATGGAGAATGAGCTTGTCGAGTTCTCGGTTGAGCGGCCAATGGGCTTGATACTGCCATCCCTGTTTTCCGAGCTAGAAGGTGAAGCGCTGCCGGTGATTGTCGACGAGCTGGTGAAGGTGCCCTATCTGGCCCAGATTGTCATTGGTTTGGATCGCGCAAATGCAGATCAGTACCGACAGGCCCTGGAATTCTTTGGGCAGCTTCCACAAAGCCACAGCGTGCTTTGGCATGACGGGCCTCGTTTGCAAGAACTGGATGCGAAGCTCAAGGCACTAGACCTGGCACCCAGAGAGTTAGGTAAAGGCCGTAATGTTTGGTATTGCATGGGGTATATCCTGGCATCTAATCAGTGTGAATCGGTCGCACTGCACGACTGCGATATCGTGACGTATGAACGTTCCCTGCTTGCCCGTCTCATTTATCCTGTGGCTCATCCAAGATTTAACTACGAATTTTGCAAAGGCTACTATGCGCGCGTCGCCGACGGAAAAATCAATGGACGTGTTAGTCGACTACTTGTCACCCCGCTATTGCGAGCCCTGAAAAAAACGCTGGGGGATACAGAGTATCTCGATTATATGGATAGCTTCCGCTACCCGTTGGCGGGAGAGTTTTCGTTCCGAAAAGACGTGCTCAACGATATTCTTATCCCCAGCGATTGGGGTTTGGAAGTTGGCGTGTTGTCGGAGATGTATCGGAACTATGCCAATAATCGTTTGTGTCAGGCCGATATAGCTGATAACTACGACCACAAGCATCAACAACTATCTGCGGACAACGATGAGACCGGATTGTCGAAAATGTCTATCGACATTGCCAAAGCCCTGTTTCGCAAGCTCGCTACACGGGGTATCACGTTCAATATGGAAACGTTTCGCTCGTTAAAGGCGACCTACTACCGAATAGCCCTGGATTTTGTTGAGACCTACCACAACGATGCTTTGATGAACGGCCTTACCCTGGATATTCACAGCGAAGAGAAAGCCGTTGAGTTATTTGCTCAGAACATTATGAAAGCTGGAGAAGCCTTTCTGGCTCGACCGATGGAACGGCCCTTCATACCGAGCTGGAACCGTGTGATCAGTGCTATGCCTGATGCATTGCAGCAACTGCGGCATGCGGTACATGCCGATCAGGCAGAATTCGGTACGCGCTAATTGTGGCCGGCGTATCTCAAAAAGCGGGTGAACCGACTCAACTTGCCGAGCGTGTCCAGGCTCATATAGACGCGATCTATCATGATAATCCACTGAGCGCAGATCTGAGCGGATTGACAGATGCGCTATTGAAGCTAATGCGCCTGAGCGGCGACATGCCTATTAGAGACGGGACCGTCAATCACTGGAGTCAGCGAGATGCGCTGGTTATTAGCTACGGCGACAGCATCGTTCGCCTCGGCGAAAAGCCTCTGGCAACACTCAAACACTTTCTTGATCGTCATGGTGAGGGCTTGCTTAGCGGTGTTCATATTCTGCCGTTCTATCCCTGGAGCTCTGACGATGGTTTTGCCGTACTGGACTACTCCAGTGTCAACGAGGCGCTAGGAGATTGGTCGCTGATAAGAGACATCGCGGGGCACTATGATCTGATGGCGGACTTCGTTATCAATCACTGTTCGGGGCGCAGTCTTTGGTTTGAGAATTTTGTTCAGGGCGTGAGCCCTGGTGCAGGTTATTTTTTTACCGCCTCACCGGGCGACGATCTGAGCAAGGTTGTCCGGCCCAGGGCCTCTCCACTGTTGCGTGAGGTTGAAACGGTAAACGGCACTGAATATGTCTGGTGCACCTTTAGCCAGGACCAGATTGATCTGGACTTTCGTAATCCCGAGGTGCTGAAGCAGTTTGTATCAATATTGCGCCACTACCTTGATGAGGGAGTAAGAATCTTTCGCTTCGATGCGGTGGCGTTTGTGTGGAAAATCGCGGGCACCAGCTGCCTCAACCTGGAGGAGACCCATGAGATTGTTCGCCTGTTGAGGACCCTGGCCATGCATGCGCGTGAAGACGCAATGGTCATTACGGAAACGAATATTCCCAACCGTGAAAATCTCGCGTACTTCGGCAATGCCAACGAAGCGCACTGTGTCTACAATTTTTCGCTTCCACCGCTGCTATTGAATACATTGGTCAGTGGTGATTGTTCCCATCTAAAACGATGGGTGATGAGCATGCCTCCGGCCCAGAATGGCACATGCTATTTTAATTTCATTGCCTCCCACGACGGCATCGGACTTCGACCTGCTGAGGGCTTGCTGTCCGAGGAGGATTTGGAACAGCTTATCTACACCATGGAAGCATTTGGCGGGCACGTGTCTTACAGAGCGTTGGATAGCGGCAAGCTCAAGCCATACGAGATCAACATCTCTCTGTTTGATGCCCTACAGGGCACGCTTGAGGGTGCCGATGAGTTTGGGATGCATCGCTTTGTTTGTGCTCACGCCATTATGTTGGGTTTGGAAGGGATCCCGGGCATTTATATCCACAGCCTGTTAGGTACACGAAACGACTATGAGCGCGTTGAACACTATGGCCACTACCGTGCAATCAACCGCCACCAGTGGGATAGCACTGCGCTGGAGGCTGAACTAGCCAGCGATGATTCTCCTCATAAGGCCGTGTTTACAGCGCTAAAACAGCTGCTTGCGATACGCTGCCAGCAGGCAGCGTTCCACCCTAATGCGACCCAGTTTACACTTCATCTGGGCAATTCGCTGTTTGGTTTCTGGCGACAAAGCCTGGATCGCAGGCAGTCTATTTTTTGCATCAGTAATGTCAGCCTTGAGGTTCAACATCTGGATTTGTCAGACGTAAACCTGGTTGATACAGATCACTGGTACGATCTGCTTGGTGGCTTTGAATATGAGAGCCTGGGACAGCAGGTTGATCTTCAGCCTTACCAAACCGTATGGATCACTAACGTGCCTGACCATGCACCCTGAGTGAAGGAGACTCGAGCGTGGACTATAAATCAATCGATGTTCGCACCGACGGACGGATCGCAAGAATCACACTTAATCGCCCGCATCGAATGAACGCAATCTCAATGGACATGCCGGCTGAACTGGCCGACGCGGTGTCGCGCGCCAACCGCGACAATAGCGTGCATGTTATCGTGCTCACAGGGACGGGTAAGGGTTTCTGCAGTGGCTACGACCTTGTTGATTATGCTGAGCAGCAAGGCGAACAACCTGGCTCACAGTTAGGTGGTGATGAGCACAGTGGACCTTGGGATCCAATGGCCGATTACTTTGGTATGCGCCAGAACACGGAGCAGTTTATGTCGCTATGGCGCAGCTACAAACCGACGATTGCCCGCGTACACGGACCTGCCGTGGCAGGTGGTAGCGATATCGCTTTGTGCTGCGATCTCGTTGTCATGGCAGATGAAGCTGTGATTGGGTATCCGCCAGCCCGGGTATGGGGCTGTCCTACCACAGCGATGTGGGTTTATCGATTGGGAGCTGAAAAGGCCAAACGCATGCTCTTAACAGGCGATCTTATCACGGGTACTGAAGCCGCAGAGATGGGGTTGGTGCTAACATCTGTCCCGCTGGTTGATTTAGATGAAACGGTTGAGCGGCTGGCGCAGCGCATGGCCAGCGTCCCCAAGAACCAGTTGATGATGCAAAAGCTCATGGTGAATCAGGCCTACGACAATATGGGCCTCAATAATACACAGATGGTAGCGACCCTTTTTGACGGCATAACCCGACACAGCCCCGAGGGCGTCTGGTTTAAGCAGCGCGCTGAGGAGGTGGGCTTTAAGCAAGCGGTGGCAGAACGCGATGGCGGTGCACCCATTGCTGATGGAGTAAGCCGCCCCTTATGGCCGTACAGCAAAGATGAAAGATAGGGTTGCGCCTTAGGTCCAAGCCCAATACCGCCGGATTGCCTGAAGCTGTGACTCTACGTTCTGCCAGCAGACACTCCCGGGCAAGTACACTGGATTCAGTCGCTGTAACTGGTTGTAAGACTGCATCGGCCAACCTGCGTCGCGAATACCATGGATAAACTTTAGCGTTCGGAATCCGTCGAACCATTGATGAAACTGACGCAGGTACTGTGTGGCAGAGGTGCTCTGGCGCCGGCAGTGATCCAATGCTGCGGGCAGGCCAATGTTGTCGCTAAGCCTACAAACAGCCCCGCTTAGTTCCGCGGCCATTTCAAGCTCGGTAAACGCAGCCTTCGAGTGACAGCCCTCTGGATAGACCGCGCGCTTGTCGATACTCTGCAGAAAGCCGCGCAGCGCAAGGAAGCAGTCGGGATGATAGAACAGGGGCTGATCGCCCACCTCAGTGGCGTACTGAATAGCCTGCACAGCAGGACCCGTGCCAAATGGAATTCGGTCGGACGCGCGCGCTGTGAGTTTTATGGCTTCACCGGTCAGCAACTCGATGGTGCCCACCTTTGCCAGTTTGTTTAGAAGGTAAAAATCCTCACCGCCAGATCGTTTGGGAAAGCCGCGGACCTGAGCGTAGCTTGTTGCTTTAACAGCCATGGCACTGCCCAGGGTGTGCATTGCATAGGGTGAATGTGCGTATTCGAGACCGAGTCGATAGTGGTGCAGACGTAGCTCATACAGTGCAGTGGCTGCATCGCACTGCAGATCGCCACCCGTGACATGACGGAAGGGATAGACAGCTGCAACGCGGTCCTCGGGAATATTTTCCAGCTGCGAAAAATACGTTGAAGGCAGAATCGCATCAGCATCGCTGCAACAAATCCACTGGGTGGACAGACTGCCGCAGCGTATCCACGTAAATGCGATATCGCAGCCAGTCTTGCGTGCCAGGCCAACACCCTGGGAGGCGGGCAGGGGTCCGCTGATTCTATCCAGATCGTGAACGTAGAGATCGGTATAGGGATTTAGCTGTTTAATCGCGATCTGCGGCCGGCTCGTTGATGCCGGCACAAGACGGTTAGCTGCCTGACGCACATCCTTGTTAATTTCAGAATCGCGTTGAGTATCCGGATGGTTTAACACGAGAATAACCAGGCTGCGACCTCTGCCTCTGGCTAGTTTTGTCAACCGCTTGAGCAGCTCTGGGGATTCCTTGTAGGCGGGAATCACCAACACATGCTGCCAGGTATCTGGGTTGTGATTGCTGACAGGAATGTTTATTTCCCGATATTGCTGCAGATAGCGTTTGCAGGCGGTGCTGAGGAGCATCAGCGTCGATTTGACATTAGTGGAGAGCGGCCTTAATGGGCAGCCGGCTCATAATCTTCGCCTCTATATCCAATAGTTCGTCCCAGCGATGGTTGATCGTTATTTCGTCAAGGTATAGGCCCGCCAGATCCAAAAACAGCGCATAGTGGCGCTGTTCGGAACGGGCAATGGACTGATAGAATTTTTTTAATGCGCTAGACGGCAAGGCGTCGGCTACTAAAGCGAAGCGCTCCGCGCCGCGCGCTTCTATGACACCGGCGATGAGCAGGCGATCCAATAGGTACACCTCGCGGCCCTCACGGATGTGACCACGCAAGGCCAGAACGTAGTGGTCCTTGGTGTCCGCAGCCGTAACCAGTCCGCGTTTATGAATCCATTTCACCACCTCTCGATAGTGACTTAGCTCCTCCACTGCCAGGTCCGCCATGGCGGCGACCAGTTCCACCTTATCGGGGTAGTGCGACAGCATGGACATGGCCATGCCGGACGCCTTTTTCTCCGCTGCCGCATGGTCTAACAGGAAGCTATCGAAATCCGCCATCACTGTGCGCGTCCAGTCACCCGGCGTCGATAAACGCAGGGGCAGCTCGATGTATGATTGGGAGTTGTCTGGCATAGGGCGAGTATTGAACTGTAACTCAAGAGTTAACACAAGCTAGGAGGCGATCTCGAGTGAGATCAGCATTGTGCTAAGATGCTAGATGATCTAATTACGCTATCGAGCAAAGCCCTTTAGGATTAGTGAGCCGATGATAATCAAACCACGTGTTCGCGGATTTCTGTGTATTACAACTCATCCAACCGGTTGCGACGTCAACGTCAAGCGCCAGATCGACTATGTAAAGTCGAAAGGTGATATACCCGGCGGGCCTAAAAATGTGTTGGTAATCGGCGCATCTACCGGATATGGCCTTGCTTCACGAATCACTGCAGCTTTTGGTGCTGGGGCCTCCACACTGGGCGTATTTTTTGAGAAGGAAGGCTCGGAAAAAAAACCTGGGACGGCTGGCTGGTACAACAGTGCTGCATTTCACAAGTACGCCGAGCAGGCCAATGTCTACGCAAAGAGTATCAACGGTGACGCTTTCAGCCATGCGGTGAAACGAAAAACGATCGACGTAATAAAATCTGAGATGGGCCCAATTGATCTCGTGGTGTACAGCCTGGCCTCACCTCGCAGGCAGCATCCTGATACCGGTGTGGTCTACAACTCGACATTGAAGCCTATTGGCAATGCGACCACTCAGAAAGGCATAAATACAGATAAGGAGTCCATCCAGGAATTCCATCTTGAGCCGGCCTCGCAGGAAGAAATAGATCACACTGTGGCGGTTATGGGTGGTGAGGATTGGCAGATGTGGATAGACCAGCTCGACAAGGCCGGGGTTCTGGCCGACGGTGCCAAAACAACAGCCTATACCTATATTGGAGAGAAACTGACCTGGGACATTTACTGGCATGGCACGATTGGTGCGGCAAAGCAGGACCTGGACAAACGCGTCATCGATATTCGCAAGCAACTTGCGCAACATGGAGGAGACGCCAGGGTTTCAGTACTCAAGGCAGTGGTCACGCAAGCTAGTGCTGCCATTCCCGCTATGCCTATTTATCTCGCTCTGCTATTTAAAGTCATGAAGGAACGCGGTGTGCACGAAGGTTGTATCGAGCAGGTCGATGGGCTCTTCCGCGATTCTCTTTATGGTGAAGACCCTTACTATGATGAGGAAGGCCGATTGCGGGCAGACCGTAAGGAGCTAGACCCTGAGGTGCAGGCGGCGGTAGCAGTGCTTTGGGAGCAGATCAGCACGGAAAACCTGCGCGAGCTATCTGATATTGATGGCTACAAGCGCGAGTTTCTACAGTTATTCGGCTTCGAGGTCGATGGCGTCGATTATGATGCCGACGTAAACCCCGAGGTCAGCATCGTCAATTTGGTATAGATCTCATGTTGGATCATGGCATACCGTTTCGCCTGAATGAGCGGGTTCGACGACTCGTCGCACCCAATCCAGGCGTAATGACAGGTCCGGGAACGAATACCTATTTGCTGGGAACCGATAACGTGGCGGTGTTGGATCCTGGCCCCGCGATACCAGAGCATATCGATGCCATTCTTGATGCCGCGCGTGATCAAATAAGGTGGATTGTGTGCACTCATACCCACCCCGATCACTCTCCGGCCTGGCAGGCTATCGCTGAGGCCACGGGCGCAGAAGTCATCGGTGCCTTGCCTGCTGATGACAAACTACAAGACGATACCTTTTCGCCGACTAGACAACTCCAGCATGACGATGTGCTCAATGCGCCAGAGTTTACACTCAGAGCGATACATACTCCCGGCCATGTCAGTAACCATTTCTGCTTCCTCATAGAGGAAGAGCAGATGCTGTTTGCCGGCGATCACATTATGAATGGTTCGACGGTAGTGATCGTTCCCCCGGGTGGCGATATGAAGGCCTATATTGAATCCCTCAAGCTGCTACTTGATTATCCACTGCAATTCATCGCGCCGGGACATGGCGAGGTGATGGAGAATCCAGCCGCGATCGTTGAGTGGTTGGTCAACCACAGGCTGAAGCGCGAGGCGAAAGTGGTTCAAGGGCTTGAGCAACTTGGGCGCACGACAGTGGATGAACTGGTCAAGCTGGTGTATGACGATGTGGATATCAGTCTGCACAAGATGGCAAAGCTGTCTCTCACCGCCCATCTGATCAAATTACAGCAAGAGAAGACGGCGAAACATGACCAGGGCGACGACAGCTGGGAAATCTGCGCGTTGTGAAACTGGTGCACACACACCCCAGCCATATCGTGGTAGCTCAAGCGCGCAGTGCCCTGGAGCTGGCGGGCATCGCCTGTGTAATACGGCATGAATATGCCAGCGGCGCAATGGGCGAGTTAGCGCCGATTGATGTTTGGCCGGAACTGTGGGTGATCCGAGACAGGGACCACGAACGCGCACAGTTGCTGGTCGATCAATCGCGGGCAGAAATTTCTGAGGCCGATTGGCAGTGTCCGCAGTGCGGGCGTGAGTGTCCTGCTACTTTTGATGTTTGCTGGCATTGCGCTACCGACCGGACCGCAACGGGTCTCGTCTGAGGCTCATACCCCTACGATAATCTACTCGCGCACACAAAAATCAGTAATAATCGTCTGCGCCGAGCCTGTCGAATCGATTTGCTGCAATAAGGAGGATAATTAGATGAACGGATTGATGATGAACATGCCACTGACGGTCACCTCCATTATGGAGCATGCAGATCGAGCCAACGGCGATGCCGAAATCATCTCTGTCACTAAAGAGAATCCACGTCATCGTTATACCTACCGTGATGCCTTTACCCGGGCGCGCAAGTTGGCTAACGCAATGACAGGGTGGGGACTGGACAAGGGCGATAGGGTCGCGACTCTGGCTTGGAATGACTACCGTCATCTGGAGGCTTACTATGCGATCGCCTGCAGTGGCTTTGTCTGTCACACCATTAATCCGAGACTATTTCCCGAACAGATCACCTACATTATCAATCATGCTGAAGATCAGTATGTGTTTGTGGATCCAGATTTCTTGCCGCTGGTAGAGTCAATTGCTCCCCAATGCCCGGGCGTTAAGGGTTGGGTGTTGCTAACAGATCAGGAGCACATGCCGGGTAGCACGCTAGAGAACCTCCTCTGCTACGAAGGCCAGGTTGGCAGCGGCGCCGCTGAATTTGAATGGCCACAGTTGGAGGAGTCGGCCGCCTGTGCGCTTTGTTATACCTCCGGCACGACAGGCAACCCCAAAGGTGTACTGTATTCGCATCGATCCACTATGCTGCATGCGCTGGCTAGTCTGATGCCGGACGCGCTAGGGTTGTCGCGTAGCGATACGGTGTTGCCCATCGTGCCGATGTTTCACGTGAATGCCTGGGGACTGCCTTACTGTTGCCCTATGGTTGGCGCCAAATTGGTTTTTCCGGGCAACAAAATGGGCGATGGGGAGACGCTCTCAACCCTGATTAACGAAGAGTCTGTGACATTGTCGGCGGGTGTGCCAACGGTTTGGTTGGGATTGCTGGCTTACCTCAAATCCTCTGGCGGCAGCGTCGAATCCTTGGATCGAATTATCGTGGGTGGCTCAGCCTGTCCGGCATCAATTGCCGAAGACTTTGATCGCTATGGCGTTGAGACAAGGATAGCCTGGGGCATGACAGAGATGAGTCCGCTGGGCACGGTGAATAACAGCATGACCTCGCGCGATGACTATTCCGAAGAGGAGTTTGCGCGAGTGCGGTTGAAAGCTGGCCGTCCAATTTATGGCGTCGAGATGAAAATAGTAGATGACGACGGCAACAAGCTACCACATGATGGCGTCGCCTTTGGTTCTCTCAAAGTACGGGGCCCCTGGATCTGTTCCAGCTACTTCAAGCTCGATGGTTCCGACGCTCACGCCGAGGACGGCTGGTTCGAAACCGGTGATGTCGCCACGATTGATTCGGCCGGATTTATGGCTATCACGGATCGCACCAAAGACGTCATTAAGTCGGGAGGAGAGTGGATTTCGTCTATTGAGGTAGAAAACGTAGCGACGGACCATCCCAAAGTTGCCGAGGCGGCCGTGATCGGGCAGTTCCATCCGAAGTGGAGCGAACGGCCATTGCTCATTGTCGTCCGGGGCCCGGATGGTGCAGATCTGAACGCCGAGGAGATGCTGAGTTGGTTCGAGGGCAAGATTGCAAAATGGTGGACGCCGGAGGCCGTAGAGTTTGTGGAAGAACTGCCCCATACCGCGACCGGTAAACTCCAGAAGGTTAAACTGAGGGAGATGTACAAGGACTATGCTTTTCCCAATTGACTACAGTATCTTGCAAAGGTGGGGTCTCAATACCTGTGACTGCGCGTGGACAAGGGGCCTCGATGGATGAAAAACCATGATGGCGCGATCGCTCTCTTCAAGGTTTGAATAGTCCCCGTGCGAAGGAAAGCGATACAGGGTCTGATTGATGGAGCAGATCGCGGCTAATTACGCGGCTGTGTATTCAGCACAAATCTCCGAAAAATACTATTCCAATGGAATTATTCAAGGAACTGACTGCCAAAGTGGGTCCGGTGGGAAATTATTAGGGAAGTAAGGTGGCAACCGGAGTGACGCAACCGGGATTGAATTAGCCGGATTATGCGGTCATTTCGACCGTCTCCTGCTCTGGCCAGCGGGCCAGGGCGAGCACGATAAGACAGCGGTGGTCTAGGGGCGCGATACGGTAGGGCAGCGTGATATGATGACGTGGCGCCGTAAATGCTGCCTCCAGTAGCCGCTGGCCGCAGTCGGCCAAGAGCCAGGAAAGATATGAAAAAGATCGGCGAACTGCTGGTGGAACGGGGTAAGCTCTCTGAAAGAGATGTCGAACGAACCCTGTTAGCACAGGCGGAAATGGGGGGTGTGTTTGGCCAGGTGTTGGTCAAACTTGGACTGGTGTCGGAGCCAGACGTGGCAGCCGCCCTGTCTGAACAGCTGGCCATTCCTCTGCAGTTAGCATCGGACTATCCTGAAACCCCCATAAGGCTCGAAGCGGTGGCTCGGGACTTTTTGCTCAGCAACGCTGTGGTTCCGATAGCCGCTGACGATCAGCACATTGTATTCGCCGCCACAATGCCTCAAGACCCCTTTCTCGAAAAAGCACTGGCAATGGCCCTGGACAAGCCTGTCAGCATTGCCCTGGGCTTGGAATCCGATATCAATAAGGCTTTGCAGCTCTACGCGCAGGAGGAGGATAGTCAGTCAGAAGAGTTTGAAGACGATCAGTTTGCCGGCCAATCTGATGACGAGTTTATCGAGCATCTCAAAGATCTCGCGAGTGAAGCCCCGGTGATCCGCGTAGTCAACCAGATCATTCATACTGCTGTGGATATGGCGGCCTCAGATATTCATATTGAACCCTTCGAAGACGGACTGCATTTGCGCTACCGGGTCGATGGTGTATTGCAGGACGCAGACGATGGACCTGCTGCCAACCTCGCCCCTGCTATAGCTTCGAGAATTAAGTTGCTTTCGCATATGAACATCGCGGAGAGACGGTTGCCGCAAGACGGCCGCATCATGCTGCGGGTGAAAGGGCACGAATTGGACTTGCGGGTATCGACTATTCCAACCGTACATGGCGAAAGCATTGTTATGCGGGTTCTGGATCGGGACAGTATCAGGCTGGCTTTACCCACGATGGGCTTCAGCGAAGACACGCTGGAGCGTTTTCAGTCTCTGCTGGCAAGACCCCACGGGGTGCTGCTGGTAACCGGACCTACGGGTTCGGGTAAGACCACTACCTTGTATGCTTCGCTCGCATCCTTAGATTCCGACGCTTTGAAAATTATCACAGTGGAAGATCCGGTGGAGTATCAGCTGCAGGGCGTGAACCAGATTCAGGTGCAGTCCCAAATCGAGTTAAATTTCGCCCGCGCACTGCGCGCGATATTGCGTCAAGACCCCGACATCATCATGATCGGTGAGATGCGCGACACCGAGACCGCGCAGATCGGTGTGCAGTCGGCGCTCACCGGCCACCTGGTGCTGTCGACACTACATACCAATACGGCTGCCAGCGCGATCACGCGTTTGGAGGACATGGGTATTGAGCGCTACCTGATTACTTCCGCAGTCAACGGCGTGCTGGCGCAGCGTCTGGTGCGCACGCTGTGCACGCAATGCAAGGTGCCACATGAGGTAGGCCGTGACTACATTGAGCAAACCGGCCTGCGCCAATGGATATCGACAGATACCGCGCAGCTTTACCAGGCGGCCGGTTGTTCGGCCTGTAATCATACCGGCTACGCCGGACGCACCGGCATTCACGAGCTGTTTACCCTCGATGATGAGATGCACGGCGAGATCATGGGCGGCGCTGATGCCACGCTATTGCACGCGGCCGCCCGGCGTCAGGGAATGATCACGCTGTATGAAGACGGCCTGCGCAAGGTGGTAGAGGGGGTCACTTCCATGGAGGAGGTGCTGCGTGTGACCCAAGATCAGAACGAGGTTGACAGTTCGGAGCGGGCCGATGTTGCTTAAGCGATTGTTATCGGCTCTTGAGGCCGCGTGAACAGATGCCCCAGTTCAGTTACAAGGCAATCGGACGCGACGGCAAGTCGATGAATGGTGTGGTTGAGGCCGATGGATTGGAGCTGGCGTCTCGACAACTGAAAAGTCAGGGTCTGACGCTGCTTGCGTTGGAGTCCGGTGCGAAAGCGCAGAGCGATGCCAGCCGTACTCAGGGCAAAGCCCCTGGGCGCGATGAAGTGCTTGCCATGACTGGCGAGTTGGCCGTATTGCTGCGAGCAGGGTTGCCTTTAGATCGAGCATTGCGCGTGCTGATTGACATGGCATCGTTGCCCCGCATGCACCAACTGCTTACAGAGCTGCTATCTGCAGTTAAAGGCGGCAAAGCGTTCAGCCAGGCGCTTCAACCACATGAAGCATTGTTTGGAACGTTCTATATCAGCATGGTGCGTGCCGGTGAGGCCAGCGGCCAGCTCTCCCAGGTGTTGGACAGACTGGTTGGTTACTTGGAAAGCGCGAAAGCCAATCGCGACAGTGTGGTATCGGCACTGATATACCCCACCATTCTGCTGACCGTTTCAGCGCTCTCTATTGTTTTGATGCTGGGGTTTGTAGTTCCCCAGTTTCAGTCTCTGTTCGAAGACATGGGTGAGGGCTTGCCAGTGCTGACAAGGCTGGTGATTGACAGCGCTGAGTTTATCAAGAGCTATGGCTGGTTGTTGCTGCTTATCAGCATCGCTGCCGTATTCTATTTTCGGCGCTGGGCCGCTTCCGATGAAGGCCGCCTGAGTCTTCATGGCCGCGTACTGAAGGCACCGGTGGTCGGCAATGTCATATTTGAATTCGAAGTCTCCAAGTTTGCTCGCACCTCAGGCACGCTGCTTGGCAATGGTGTCTCCCTGTTGAAGGCGATCTCTATCGCGATTGATACTGTGGGAAACCAGGTGTTAAAGGATGCACTGCAGGTGCTTCCTCCCGCGGTGAAGGCAGGAAAGCGGATTTCGGTTGCGCTGGATGACTCACAACTGTTTTCGCCGATGGTGATACAGATGATTCGCGTAGGAGAAGAATCCGGGGCACTAGATGAGATGTTGCTGGAACTGGCGAAAGTATTTGATGACAAAGTGCAGTCGGGCATCAAGCGTGGTTTGGCACTGCTTGAGCCAGTCTTGATACTGGGTATGGGGGTCGTAATCGCTGTCATCATTATTGCGATACTGATGGGCATTCTTTCAGTGAACGACCTGGCAATGTAGGCCAAGCGTACCCATGAATAGAGGAACTAGGAAAACACAGATATGAACTCATTACAGATATCAACGATCCCCAGCCAGGGTTCTGTGGCGCTGCGCCGTCAAAGCGGGTTTAGCTTGATGGAGCTGCTGGTGGTGCTTGCCATACTGGCGTTGTTAGGCGGCCTGGTAGGACCACAACTGCTGGGCGCTTTCGGGGGCGCGAAGACGAAAGCAGCCGGCGTTCAGATCAATGATCTTGAGCAGAGTCTTGAAATGTACAAACTGGATGTTGGTCGCTTCCCTTCGACGGAGCAGGGTCTACAAGCACTGGTCGTTAAACCTTCAGGCGTAACGGGATGGAATGGCCCCTATCTTAAGAAATCGAAGCTACCGGCGGACCCCTGGGGTGTTGAGTATCAGTATAAATACCCTGGCGAGCGCGGTGAGATCGATATTTACACGCTTGGACAAGACAACCAGGTCGGCGGTGATGGTGAGAACAGCGACGTCGGAAATTGGCAGTAACTGTATACCGGCCACGATCAATTGAGCGCTCAATAGATACATGTTCGCACTGTCCAACAACGCGTCCTCTACAGGCAGGCCTGCTGTTGGTTTTACGCTTTTGGAACTGTTGGCGGCAGTCGCGATAATCGGGGTGCTGCTGGCAGTCGCTATTCCCGCGTCGGCTAGATTCTATGAGTCCATACAATATCGACAGGCTGTGCGCGACGTCGTCACTACGTTCGCGTCTGCGCGTTATCAAGCCGTGAATTCGGGCAGGGTTCAGGACGTCCTTATCGATCCGTTTGCGAAAGCCATGAAACTCAATGGTGATATCACACAGCTACCCGACGATCTGACGATGGAGGTGTATGCGGCGGGAGAGTTGAACAGAGACCAGGTTGGCGTGATCCGCTTCTATCCCGAGGGCGGTTCTACGGGTGGCGGTGTCGATATGGAGCGCTCCGATGGTTCTGGTGTGCGCGTGTCGGTGGACTGGCTCCTCGGTCGCGTGAGTCAGCATGCCTATGATAGTAAATAAGCGACAGGCAGGATTTTCTCTGCTTGAGATGGTAGTGGCCATCTCAATTTTGAGTCTCGCGCTCGGCGCGCTCTATCAGGCGGCCAGTGGTGCGACGCGCAATGTTCGAGCGCAGGAGCGGTATACCTACGGCGTCGAGCTGGCGAGATCCCTAATGGCTTTGCACGGCCAGGTCCCGGCAGCGGGAGTCAATACAAGCGGCGAAACTCAAGGGGGATTTTTGTGGCGGGTGGCAACTCAGCGAATCGATCTAGGACGCTCTACGCTGGCTGCCGTCAACCTGCACGCCATTGAGGTATCAGTCAGCTGGCAGGACGGGCGTCGTCGACCTGAGGTTGTTCTCAACTCTGTCGTAGAGGGTGCGAAGCCGTGAACGCTCGCATCCTCAGGCAAACCCGGGCTCAACAGTCTCCTGGGTTCACGCTGATTGAAGTGGTGATTGCGCTCAGCATCCTGTCACTGGTGATGTTGGCTACCATAACCGGCTTTCGCACCCTGGCGAATACGCAGGTCACGCTCGAGAGAGTGACGGAGCGAGTTGATGAAGTGAGGGCTGTGAGCAGCTTTCTGCGCGAGAGCATCGCTGCTGCAGCGGTGGGCAGCGCGAGTGCTGGAGGGCTCTCGCTGGGGCAACGTGGCCGTGACGAGGCCTACTTTGAGATTCAACCCGATGCGATGATCTGGAAATCCACCCTAGTGATCGGGGAGAGCTTCGGCGGCAGCTATTTTTTACGCCTTGCCAAGGAAGACGATTTACTGGTGCTGCGCTGGCAAGAGCCCAATGCTACAGGGCGGCCCGGCGATTGGAGCCAGGCGCCTATGCGCCCGGTTGCCGGGGGTGTTCAACTATTCGATGTGCAATGGAAAGAAGACTTTCGTCAGCCCTGGCAGAGTGAGTGGCGCAGCGGTGACGTTATCGCGTGGGTTCGGGTGGAAATGCAGATAGGCGACCGTTTTTGGCCGGAGTTGATTATGCAGGTGCCGCAATAATGAATCACGTCGAGCGGATCACTAGTCAGCGTGGCGTTGCCCTGGCGGTAGTTGTTTGGTTTATTGCCGGTATGTCTTTACTGGTGGCAGGCATCGTTGCCCAAGCGCGAGTAGATACCCGCATGACGCAATTGCATATTGCGAAAGCGACGGCCATGGCCTCGGGCGATGGTGCGATTCAGCTCATGATGGTTGACACCCTAACGGGACCACCTGATGAGGAGACGCCGCTGTCTCGCACTTATCGACTCGGCGGGCAGGACATCAAGGTCTTTTTGACACCTATCAGCGGTCTCATCGATCTCAATGCAGCACCTGTGCAAATACTGGCGGCGCTATTTTACGAGGCAGGTGGCTTGAGCGAGCAGGAGTCCTTTGCGCTAGCCGAGAATCTTGTTGCCGTGAGAGGAGCCAACCGAGCGCGTGGTGGATTCAAGCTATCGGCACTGGAGGACTTATTGCGTGTGCCTGGCAGTAGTCGCGCAGTGATGGATGCCGTTCGGGACCTGGTAATCGTCAGCGAATCATCAGGCGGTGCGACCAATTGGTCTCAGGCGCCAGAGGAGGTGCTCGCTATACTAGCCCGTGCCGACCCGACCCGAGCGGAGTCAGTATCTGCCAGACGGGACAATACTATGCGGAGCAATTCGCTGCGCTCAACGACTACCCGAGGTCGCCAGGGATCCAGAGCGGGTGGATATAGAGCGGATGCAATTGTGCGTTACGGAGATCAGCTTTGGTTGCGCAGAAGATGGATAGCGCTGGAGTCTGCTTCAACCTCAGCGCTGCCATGGCGTTTCAGTCGAACGGAGGCACCGCGCGTGATTGTCGAGAATATTAGGTTCCAAAATGAAGCTTGATAGTGCACAACACTGGCAACTCTTTGGGTATGACATGCGTCATCTCGGCCGCTACTGGATGGCGGCCTGGCGCGATCTACTGTTCTCTCACGATTCTCCTATACGCCATAGACTGGATGAAGTGGTGACCCTGCGAAGCGCGGCGGGAACACGCAGCTATCAGGCAGGCAAGGCGTGTTCAAGTGTGCTGGAGTCTGAGTGCACCGCAGTGCTGGTGCCCGATGACCTGGTACTGAGCAAAACAATTTCCATTCCGATACAGGCCGAGAGCGAGCTTTCTTCGCTGTTAGATCTAGAGGTCCGCTCCAGCAGCCCATTCGCTGCACAGGACACGCGTTGGGGATGGTCCGTCGTAACGCGTAGTGACGCGACAATTGAAGTGGTGTTGGCCATCGTCTCTGCCAGCGCGGTCATGACCTTTCTGGGGCGCGAGTACGACAGCCACGATACTCAGGCACAAGAAGTCTGGGTAGAGCTCAGTGATGTTATGGTCGTATTGCAGGGCTTTGGCGAAGGGTTGAGGGAGCGCCGATATCAGAAACGCTTACAACACTCCGCCGGGTTATTTGCCGTGATTGCGATCTTGCTATTGTCGATGGCAGCTGTGTCTGCCCTGTACAAAACTGCGGAGCTGGACCGCGTTGAGCGACTGTCTGCGACCACCGCCGCCGCTGCCAGGCAGGCCTCGGATTTTCGTGGACTGCTCACGGTTGCAAACGAAACGATCGGAGCTGCTAACGAGGTCGTTGCTAACTACCCTAACCCGCACATTGAAATTGCACGGCTTACCGCGTTGCTGGACGACGATGTGTATATTAGTAGTCTGTCTGTCGACGGGCGACAGATGGAGATGCGAGGTCGGGCGCTGGATGCGGCCAAAGTATTGGAGCTTCTCACGAATGAACCAGCCTATGCCTCAGTTGCAGCGCCGGGTCCTACCGTGCGGCTTAGCGATGGGTTCGAGCAGTTTCATCTAAAGATATTGATTGATAGTGAGGCGTTGCCATGAGCTGGCTGCGCTTGCATGAACGAACCGCCTGGATTTGCGGTGTCACCTTGCTGATACCGCTGGCGGTCTTTATCTACGTGATAGCTTTGTTGTTCGGCGCATATAATGAGGCCCAAAATGAAATTGATCGCATCGAGCCACGGGTGGCGCGCTTGCAGGGGCTGATAGAGTTCGAGTCGCAACTGCGTAGCGCAGCGACTCGGGTGGATTCCCAGGTTCTGGAGCTGGTTTATCCCGCCTCTGAGGCGCAGGCGGCAGTTGCTGCTGAGCTGCAAAGGCAAGTACGAGATATTTTCTCGGGAGCGGGACTGGCCATTAACAACAGCCAGGTCTTGCCGGTTCGAGAACAAGGCGACTTTGACTACATTGCGGTGAAGCTCACCACTAAAGGCAGTTTGGCCGCGCTTGATAATGCTCTTGCTGAATTGGCCGAGTATTTGCCACTTGTGTTAGTAGAGTCGCTCGACGTGTTTCCGGCCCGCGCGGTGCGCGGCAGAGAAGTGAGTAATTCACAAGAACTCACAGCCAGCGTACAGTTACTGTCACTGAGGGCTGCACTATGAGTGGACTGCAGGCGATCATAAGACGTTATCGGGTAGCGGAGGATCCGCTGCATACTTTGCGCAAACTAGAGTTGGTGGCTGTCGTCCTGGCGCTGTTGCTGTGCCTGCAGATCGCCTATAGCGCTGCCCGTTTAATGATTGGCGACGGTCCAACATCGGTTGCGCCAGCTGCAGACTCAATGCAGGTGCCCGGTGTCGTCGGGCCCAGTATGGTAGAAATGGAAGGCCGAAGGTCAATGTTGGAACGACCGCTCTTCTGGTTGGGCCGTCGTCCGTCGAGTCTGAGCGAAAGCGAGGCTGAACCGGTTGGAGAAGTAGGCCAGCTCGAGGGCGTAAAGCTGGTGGGCGTGTTTGGAAGCGGTGATCGAGCGGGCGTCATCCTGTTGGATAAAAGTAGTCAACGACGGTTATTGATTGGAGAACGCTTCAATGAATGGGAGTTGAATGCCATCGATGACGAAGGCATCCACTTTATGAGTGGTGAGCGGCAGCTGACATTGCGACTAGAGCGCAGTGTTGTGAAAGCATCCGCGAAACCGGCAAGGTCATCTAACAAACCGATTGGCAGAGAGATCAAGCCGTACACACAACTCGAAGAAGATGCTCTTGCTGAGACCAGACGCAGGGCAGCCTCCCAGAGAGTGAAGTCGATAAACGCAAAAGAAGAGAACAAGAGAATCGGCGGTTTGGGCTTAGGTTCAGGTTGACAAGAACTATTAACTATTCTTGCAAACTAATAAAAGAAGGGACGACTGGGAATTTCAATAATGAATAAGTTGATAGCTGTGGGGCTGGTGCTGACGCTTAGCAGCTGCGCGAGCAATTACAGCAGTAAACAAACGAGCGGTCCTGAGGGCAGCTCTGCTGAGGAATCGACGAAGACGGTCGATGCGTCTGCGCCTCTAGCAACGTCAGCAGCCGATATCGCGAAAGCTAAAATAGAGGGTGAGGATGAAGAGAGTTTTGAGCCTACGCTCTATAAAGGAAACGATCGCCAGGTCAATATCCCCGCCGTTGAAGAACCCATACGCTTCCTGGGTGAGGATGTCAGCATCAATTTTGAACAGGCTCCGCTCAGTGAAGTGATGCATGCCATTATGGGCGACATTCTGCAGCTGGACTATGTCGTGGACCAGCCTATCAAGGGCGAGGTCACTCTGCGAACACGCACACCGATCCCGAGAGACGAACTGTTCGAAGTGTTGGAGTCCTTGTTGAAGGCCAATAACGTGATCATTATCCGAGGTGATGACGGTCGTTTTCTGGTAACCAGTGTGGCCAACGGCACACGCGTAGCGCCGGGCGTTGCGAATGCGCGCAGTAGAAATGTTGGGTTCAGCACAATCATTGTACCGTTGCAGTACATCAGTGCTTCGAACATGGCTGAAATTTTGGAACCCGTTGCTGAACCGGAAGCATTTGTTTTAATCGACGACTTCCGCAACCTGTTGATGCTGGCTGGTACCCGGGGTCAGCTCGATGGCTGGCTGGAAATGGTCGAGACATTTGACGTCGATCTGCTGGCGGGGATGTCTGTTGGCATATTCCCGCTTGAAAATACCAGTGCTGAGGAGGTCCATCAGGCCATATCCGCGCTACTTTCCAGTGGTGAGGCAGCTGATACGCAGGGCGGGGACTGGTCGAAGTTAGTTCGCGTCATCCCTATCGAGAGGCTCAACAGTATTTTAGTCGTTACGCCCCGCGAGCACTATCTGGACATTATTCAAGAATGGATAGTTCGCCTGGACGAGACTTACGGCTCGGGTGCTGACAAGCGACTCTATGTTTATCCTGTTCAGAACACCTCGGCAGAACGACTTGCAGAGTTGCTCAACAGTATTTATTCGGGATCCATGACTTCGCAGGAGACTTCCCGAGACCAATCGGATGACGGTTTCTCATCGTTCTCTTCGTTTGGAGAAAAAGCCTCGGTCGCACCAGGTATGGAGCGTGAAAGCATTGGCACTTCGAGTTCCTCTACCGGTAGTTTCCAGTCGGGTTCTACGATGTTTGGAGATGCACAGGGGGGTGGTATCTCTGCTGTTTCGCTTGCCTCGGCAGAAGACTCAATCCTATCCGATGTGAGGGTAGTGGCGGATCCGGAGAGTAATGCGCTGCTGATCTATAGCACGGGAGTACAATACCGCATTATCGAAGCTGCCCTGGAGCAAATTGACCAGGAAGCGACTCAAATTATCATTGAGGCGAGCATCATAGAGGTCACGCTGACAGATGACTTACGCTATGGCCTTGAGTGGACATTCAGTAACGAGATTGGGAATGATCGAACTGGCACGGGTCTGCTGACCAGTACGGCGGCCAGTTCGCTGGACTTGCCCAGTGTCCAGGGCTTCTCGTATTCGGTGGTAAACAGTGTTGGAGATGTAAAGGCGGTGCTGACCGCGCTGGCGGAGAATAACCTGCTTAATGTGATTTCAACACCTTCGGTTATGGTCCTGGATAATCAGGATGCATACATTCATGTGGGAGACCAGGTGCCGGTAGAAACCGGACGCTCACAAACCGATGGTGGTAGCACGCTGACATCTATTCAATATCGAGACACAGGTGTACAGCTAAACGTTCGACCATCGGTGAACGCAGGTGGCCTGGTAACCATGCAGGTACAGCAATCGGTCACTGATGTTGGAGAAGCTGGGCTAGACGGAAATCCCATCTTCCTGGAGCGCGCGATCATGAGTCGTGTGGCAGTACGCTCGCATGAGTCTGTGGTTCTGGGCGGGTTGATTCGGGAGAACGCGAGCAGTAACAAGTCTGGCCTTCCTTTTTTACACACACTGCCTGTTGTAGGGCCTTTGTTCGGCACCACGGTAAATGAAAACAGGCGAACTGAACTGCTGGTGATCATCACACCTCGAGCGCTATACAACGAACAGGATCTGCGCGAAGTGAGCGAGCAAATGCGCTCTCAGATCAGAAACATGGAGCTAATCGAACTGCCCTCTGAATAAATGATGCTGATATCTGTGCATATGCCGAAAACTGCGGGTTTGAGTTTTCGAGCAGCGCTGGAGGCCCATTTCAAGCACCAACTACGGCCCGACTACAGTGATTACCCCCTCGCACACACGCCCAAGGAGCGCAGAGATCACGCCCTGCGCTGTAGCCGCGCTATCAGGACAGCTGACTTCCAGGGAGTGGGCTGTGTTCACGGCCACTTTTTGCCTATCAAGTATCAAGTGCTGGCAGAGGCTTCACCCTGCACTTTCGTTACCTGGCTGCGCGAGCCCTTGGCCCGGCTTATCTCCCATTATGATTACTGGCAGCGCAGCTATGACCCCGCATCAAGCAGTACCAGCGCATTGCACCGCCGCGTCATCGAGGAGAACTGGTCGCTTCAGCGCTTTGCGCTCTCCTATGAGCTTCGCAACGTATACTCGGAGTTTTTGTGGGGCTTTCCATTGGAGCGGCTGAAATTTGTTGGAATAGTGGAGTTTTTCGAAGAAGAATTACGGTACTTTTCACGGCAAGTTTTGGGGAATAAATTGGTTGTTGAAACGTTGAACGTTCGGGAAGAGGGTAAAAGCGGTGCTCCAGAGCAGCGCTTGACGCCATCTGATCGCGCGGAGATAGAGGCGTTTCATGCCAACGACGTGCAGCTCTACCAGAGTGCACTGCGATGGCGGAAATGTCGCTAGGCAACTTTAAGTAGCATTACTCCACGCTGATTAACCCTGGCATCAACGCGGAGCGATCCGTGCCAGTGAATAGGAAAAAGCTTTAAGAGACAGTATGTTACGAAGTTTTAGGGGGTGGTATGCGAAGCGCTCGCAGGCAGTATGTGCGAGTCTACTTGCGTCCACGGTGACTTTCGCTCAAGGCGAAGCAGGACTGACCACCGAGCAGACCGATGCTCTGGAAGATCGAGTCCAGCAACGCTGGCAAGCGATGATCGCGAAAGACTTCGGTAGTGTGTGGGAATTTTCCACACCTACTTTCAGAGGTATCTTCTCTAAATCTATGTATGTACATAAATTTTCCTATGCAGTTGACTGGGAGTTGACAGAGATTGAAATTGTTAACTATGATGCCGACGCAGCTGTAGCTAGTGTGGCGGTGGGGGTCATGTCCAAACCAGTCAAACATACCTCTGCAGCTTCTAAGGCGTTGGGGGCCGTGCCAGTAACCATGAACGAAAAGTGGATCTTCACTGACGGTGAATGGTGGCATAGTACCAACGATTAAAGGATGTAGCAGGTTGACAGCTAGTTGCCGCACGGAATAATAGCGCTAGCAATTTTCAACAACGATTATGTGTAAAACATTAGGAGTCTCCAAAATGAAAGCAAACTTCAAGCCTTTGGCGCTCGCTTCAGCGGTAGCGGCTGCAAGTGCCAGCTATTCGGGCGTGACACAGGCGCAGTCCGAATTGTCGAACAACGACCTGGGCGACCTGGCGATTGTTCCTTACTACACGATAGAAGCCGGTTACATTACTGG